>JACPRR010000060.1 GCA_016189825.1 Chloroflexota bacterium | reverse complement strand
TTCGAAGCTGTCCAAAATCATCGTTGCGAGTCCTTCGGCAGAAGGACGAAGCAATCCCATTTAGCACGAGCGTGGCTGGCGAGACCCAGGCTTTAAGCCGCGCGGCCATGGTTCGGAGCTGAAGGGGGTTGCTTCGCGCAGTTTACCCTGAGCCTGCCGAAGGGCCGCAATGACGAAGCTAGCTGGACGCCGGTGCCCGTTTCTGGACAGCACGTAGCGAGAGGTGACTTTTTCATCCTTCGTGGTGCCCCGGCCCAATCGGGGAATGGGAAATTACTTGCCGATGGACACTCCGGGCCAGAACATGTCTCCCGCCACCGCCCCGTCCATTCCCGTAGTCTTGAGGTCGTTGACGCCCGGCTTCACCAGCACGAAGCGTTCAACGTAGAAGAAGAACGCGGCAGCGGCATCGTCAACCACCATCTTGTGCGCGTCCGCCCAGAGCTTGAGACGCTTGGCATTGTCGAGCTCTGACTTCGCCTGTTTCGCCAGGGCGTCGAAGGCGGGATTGCTGTAGTTCTGTTTGTTGTTGCCCGCGCCGGTGCCGAATATCTCCGGCAGCCAGTTGTCAGGATCGGGGTAATCGGCGCCCCATCCGAACCATGACATCTTGAATTTCTTCTGGTTCACCAGTTGCGAGAATGCCTTGGGCTCACTGGGCTCGAGGGCAATGTCTATGCCCAGGTTGTCTTTCATCTGCCCCTGTATGAATTGGGCTATGATCTTGTTGTTAGCGCTATCAGCATACTGGAAACTGATAGGCGGCAGCTTTTTGACGTCCGCATATCCGGCATCAGCCAACAGTTGCTTCGCCTTCGCGGCATTGAACTTGTACTGGCTGCCCAAGTTCGCATCATAGCCGGGCATCCCCGGCGGGATCCAGCTCGTTGCCGGCCTGCCCACGCCACTGCGAACGTTGTTGATAAAGGCGTCCCTGTCGATCGCGGTGGAAAACGCCTGCCTGACCTTCACGTTATCAAACGGGGGTACAACGACGTTGAAACGCAGGCCGAAAGTGAGGAGTTGAGGGAAGCGGAGGATTTGCTTCCCCAGCACCGGGTCGCTGATGGTCGCTTTTTCGCTGCCCGCCGGAACGGCGACGATATCCAACTCGTTGTTCTTGAAGGCTGCCAGGCCCGCGTTGGCGTCGGTAATCATCTTTACCTGGATCTCAGCGAGCTTGGGCTTGGCGCCCCAGTACCTGGGATTGGCCTTCAATGTGATGTGGTCCTGGTGCACCCATTCGGTCATGGTGAAGGGCCCATTGCCGATGTAGTTGGGGGGCTCAGTCCACTTTTCCCCGAACTGGGTGATCATATCCCCGCGCAACGGGTAGGCGGGCCACAGCGCCATCACCTGGAGGAATGTCGGGCTGGGCTGGGCCAGCGTCACCCGTAATGTGGCGTCGTCGGCGGCCTTCACGCCCACGGCGTTCCTGAGTTGGGCAAGGGTTGTGGCATCCTTGCCGGCAGCGCCGTTGTAGGCCTCGGCGCCGGCGATTGCGAAGTAGAAGCCGGCGTAGTCGGCTGCCAGCTCGGGGCTCAGCATGCGCTTGATGCTGTACTCGAAATCACTGGCCGTCACTTTTCTGCCATCGCTCCAGGTTGCATCCGTGCGCAGCCTGAAGGTATAGGTCTTCCCATCGGCGGAAATCCCGCCGTTCGCAACCGTAGGGATATCCCTGGCCACCACCGGCTTGAGCGACAGGTCCTGGTTGAAGCCGAGAAGACCTTCGAACACCTGCATGATGATGGTCCTCTCCTGCGCCCAGGAGGCCCGGTTGGGGTCAAGCTGCGCCGGCTCAGCCTGGAGGTTCACCCGCAAGACCTGCGCCGCCGAGGGGGCGGCCTTGCCGCAGGAGGTCGCGATGAGCACCAGGAGGAGGGATGCGGCTACGATGAGAGAGGAAACTTTTTTCATATTAGCGCCTTTCCAACATATTTAGCCTGCCACGCATATCCCGGAATGCCTGGCAGGCCCCGCCATCTTCTCGTTAATCCCGGCATCTTCGCCGGGAGGACCGAACTCCAGCCCCCCTTGGTTGGGGAAGCGCTATTGGAGGATACTATAAGTGCAAGCAGCCACTACTGTCAAGATTCCAGAGGCAGTTTCGACACGCGCAAGCCCGTTTCAGTGTCAAGTTCGACGAGGGCCACTGCTTTCATGATCCTCGGCGATCCTGAGTAATACGCCTGGACTCCGTTCGTGCCCACCTTGTTGAAAACCTCGAGGTGGCCCAGCGCGATATAGTCCCGGTTGCTGGCGCAGATGTCTGCGTCGGTGATCTGCCATCCCCGGTTGCTCTGAGCCTCAGCGTCCACGTAGTAGCCGTGCGCAATCCCGATCTGCCATTTCTGCGAGCCGCGTTGCGGCATCCCCTGTAAGGGGTTGAAATCGGCATAGCTAGTGTGAGGCTTTCCCCAGAGGGAAAGGTCAAGAGAGGCGAAATGAACTACTTCTCCGTCCGGGTCAGCTATAACCGTGACGTTAGGCGCAAGCTCAGGCAGGCAGTGTCTTGAATAGACCGATTCTGGAACGAGACAGTCATGATTGCCGGGCAGGATAACGACCGGGAGGGGCGAACTTCGAAAAGAGCTCACAACAGACTGGACCAGGACGTCCGGGACCCTTGAGGAGTCGAACAGGTCGCCCGCGATAATGAGGAGGTCGGCGTGGACCCTTGCGCCGGCCCTGAGGACCTTATCCAGTGTGGAACAGGCGGCTTCGGCAGACGTGCCGGCCAGCGGGTCCAACCCGAGGTGGAGATCGGAAGTGTGGAGCACGCGCACAATTCCCATGGCTGCACATATTATGCCATCAAACCACAGGAATTGAAAACGGAGGCTAATCCTGGTCAAGCATCATGCAAACGACCACGAACACCAGCGTAATGAAAGCGAAAGCAGCCAGAGCCAGACCCATGGTATCCTCCCAAGCTATGTTATGTGCCCGCGATGGTCGCGGCAACGATGGTCTATAGAACATAACGGCGTTGGGGGGAATAAGTTAGGGCTTCGCGGCCACAGCCCTCCCTGAGGCGGAAGGTCCTGGCTTACTATTACAAACGAAATAGTTATTG
>JACPRR010000015.1 GCA_016189825.1 Chloroflexota bacterium | reverse complement strand
CGGGCGCACACAGAATTGAGCCGCCGACCGGTTCTCGTCCATGGCCACAGATACCAGAGCTAAACTAAAACAGTGTTCTGTGATCATGGCAGGGGTCACCTGATTATCTAATTGGAAAAAATCGAGAGCGAAATGCCTTGGGCAGGTTTCTCTGTAGCGTCGGGAAACACTTCCCATCAGGCGCCGCGATAGCGCCGCGGCACCTGCATTTTCGACCCGGCATGATGACCATTGGCTGTTGGGTTGCTATCGACCCGGCGCATGATGCCCTTGACTCTTGCCAAGAGCTCTGTGTCGAAAAGGGCTTGGCCACACGGTCGTCCGCGCCCAGGCCAAGGGCTTCAGCGGTCTCCACTTTCTCGGACTTGGCCGTAAGGGAGACGACCGGGATCCCCAGGGCACGCCGGGTGATGTGCCGCAGGACGTGGCATCCACCCTTGCCTGGCGTCACAACATCAAGCAGAACCAAGTAGGGGACATCAGTTTCAAGGATCTGGACTGCAGAGCATGCATCACTCACGCAGCTGACCTGGAATCCCTCCCCTTCGAACGTATGCCGCACCAGCTCAGGATGTGCGCTTCGTCGTCGACGGCAAGAACATGAGGTTGGTCGAGCATATCAGTTCCTTCAATTCACTTGGGTTGCGCCTCTGCCACTGGCAGGGTCACGTAAAACGTACTGCCCTGGTTCAATTGGCTCTCCACCCGGATGTTGCCGCTCATCGACTCCACCAGGGACTTCACAATGTATAGTCCCAGGCCTGTCCCCCGGACCTTCTCTGTCTCCGGCCGCCTTACGCGGTGGAAGCGGCCGAACAGCTTTGGGATTTCCTCCGCTGGTATCCCCAGGCCGCGGTCCGACACGCTGAATACTATTGTGCCCGCGCTGGGGTTGCACTCCGCTGATATGATCACGGGGCCCCCCGACGGAGAGTACTTCACGGCATTGTCCACCAGGTTATACAGCACCCGGTGCAATTTGTCCTTGTCGGCCCGCACGGAAGGAAAGCCTTCTGGTATCTGCGAAATGAGAGAGCGGGAGGGATTCGCGAGACCTACCTGGCCAATTATGCTTGTCACCATTGGTTCGAGAGATACGGCCCCCAAGTTGAGTGGCAGGAGTCCCGATTCGATGCGAGATACGTTCAGGAGATCTTCGACGATGTCTGCCAGCCTCTTTCCCTCCGCGTATATTGTCTCTACCCATTTCCGCTGGTCTTCTGCCAGCCCTGTTGCCCTCATTAGCAGCAGCTCCGCGAAACCGTAGACCGATGTCATCGGAGTCCGCAGTTCGTGGGAGGCTACCGAGATGAACTCTGTCTTCATTCGGTCTATCTCCCGTTCCCGGGTGATGTCCCTGAACAGTATCCCAACGCCTAGCCGATTATGCTCGTCCCCCACGAGGAATGGTGCGGCCTCTACGTTGCGCTTTCCTGACCGGGTCTTTACCTCGAAGCCAAACTTGGGCTTCTCGCGTAGTCCGGCCAGGGCCTCTTTCCAGCGGGAACGCAGACCATCGGCATCATCCACCTGTAATTCGAGAGCTTCCCGAAAAGTGTTTTCCGAGAGCCCGAGAAAGTCCTCGCATCTGAGGCCCAGTTGTTTCTCTGCGGCCTTGTTGCAGTAGAGTATGTTCCCCCTCGCATCCATTACCAGTAACCCCTCGTTCATGCTGGCCATTATGGACTCAAGTGTGCTGCGCTCCCGCTCGGTGCTCTCGTAGAGCCTCGCGTTTTGGATCACCGAGGCCAGGTGATTGCTTATGGCCCGAGCCAACGAGACTTCGTTGGCGGTGTAGTTCTTCGGTGCCGTCTCCGTGCTGAACTGAAGCGTGCCCAGCATCCTTCCGGCGAGGACTATGGGCAACACCAGGGCGGAGCGAGTCCGCCATTGCTCGGCGAAAGCCTTCTCGTCGCCTGCGGGCAGCGCGCCTCTGTCAGGTACCACGATCGGCTGGCCGCCCTTGATTAGCGCCTGGAGCGACGGCAACTTGGACAGATCGAGGTCAACGCCCACGGCTCGATATGAATCGCTCTTCCTTTCATACGCGCTTTGCACCGTCAACCTCTGCCCGGTTTCGTCGGCCAGCGCTATGCCCGCCGCGTCGACATCGAGGGCCTCTGCGGCGCGCTTCAACGCGTCCTTGAGCACCGAGTCGAGGTCCAGGCTCTTGGTTGCGGCGCCGAGCACGCCGGTGAGCGCCTCCTGCTCGGCGATACGGCGGCGCAATGCCGAGTCTGTACGAGTAAACAGCTGGGCGTTGTGAATCGCTCGGGCGATTTCGCCCGAACATGTTTCGAGCAGAGCCACATCGTCCTCGGCAGGGAGTCCAGCCTCGGCGCGCGCCAGGAAGACAACACCTATCGCCTGGTTCCTAGATACCAGGGGCAAGGCGATAAGACTGCGGTGTCCCAATAATCCGGGCAGCCGCCAGGCGGCCTCGGATGATTGAGTCAAGTCTGACTGCAGCCATGGGCGACGCTCCTGGAGGAGGGTGTGAACACCTTCTGGTGAAAGCTGGTCCAGGGGCAACGAAATGCCTTCCCAGTCGCCTTGCCGTGGCCCCAGAGCTGCAGCTATGTCGAGCCGCTGGCGCCAATCATCGAGGAGGGCGATCCCTATAGTGGAGCCTGCTCCTCCGAAGATATCTCCGACCTCCCTGACCGCAATGCGCATCGCCTCGTGCAATTCCAGCGTGCTTGAGAGGGCCCGTGACATATCGTGCAGCCGCTCCATCGCCTTCTGCCGTTTCTTCTGCTCGGTGACATCGGCGAAGGTGTGCACGATTTGTGCGACCTCTCCATTGGCATCCAGCATTGGGTCGCCCTTCAGACTCAGCCAACGGCCACCCAGATGCGGCTCTTGCCAGATTGTCTCGCAGGACCGCTTTGTCAACAGGCATTCACATGTCGGGCAGTTTGGCGGCGGCTTATCGAGCCCGTGGACCAGGGAGTGGCAATGCTTGCCGACAAGCTCATCTGCGCTCGTACAGCCCAACATTCCGGCCAGGGCCCGGTTGGCCCTCATTATGCGACGCTCCGGGCTGATGATGGCTACGCCCTCGCTCATAGAATCGAACGTCTGCTCCCACTCCCGTTTTGCACTTTCAGTCTGCTCGAAAAGCCGCGCGTTGGCCATGGCCATGCCGACCATGGTTCCTAAGGCTGTGAGCACCTCCATGTCTTGCTGCTCGAAGGTGCGCTTCATCTTCGAGTACCCGCTGATAACGCCGACCACCCGGTCCTTCGCTTTCAATGGCAGGTACGTCGCTGAATGGAAGCCGAACTTCACCAGGTCCGGCACCAGGCATCTGCCATCGCCTTCTACTTCCTCTACCACAATTGCCCTGCCGGTCTGCGCCGCTTCACCCGCGAACCCATGGCCGAGTTTCACCCGTCCTGCCGTCTTTCTCATCGTGGCCTCAAGCTCGTCGGGCAGACCGGAAGTGGTCACCAGGATGAGTTCGTCGGTGGCATTGTCCAGGTACCGGATGATGCCGGCGTCGAGGGTCGCTACTTTCAATGCCTCTCCCAGGGCTAGCTGGGAAAGCAGCCGCGTACTGAGAGATCCGGCCAGCCCCCGTCCCACGTCATAGAGCGCTCGCAGACGTTCCTCTCGGTCCTTCAGTCCCTGTTCAGCCCGCGACCGGCCGATCGCGTTGCCGATAATCTGAGACGTCACACGAAGTACGGCGAGATCATCCTCGTTCCAGGACCCGGCATGTCTCACATTGTCCAGACCGACAAATCCGGCGAGCTCGCCGCTTGCATGCACAGGTAGCACGATGAGGGACTTGATTTCCTGGTACTCCAGTATGTCTTTTTCGGCTTTCGCTTCGGGCGGCAGTCGGGAGACATCCGTGATATGGATAACCTCCCCGTTGCGCAGCTTCGACATCCACCAGGGGAACGTTTCAGAGGGCAGTCCCTTCAGGTTGTCGATTTGGGGACTAACGCCCTCGGCGCACCACTCGTGCGTGTTGTCCATGAGGGTTCCTCCCTCGCGTAACAGGAACAGGTATGCCCGGTCGCCTGCGCTCAAGGCGCCGATGTCAGCGAGAGAGAGATTGACCGCCGCGTTCATGTTCGCAGGGGCCACGAAGCGAGCGGAAATACTGGCAATTACGTGCTCAAACTCTAGTCTCCGCTGCACCCTCGATTCCGCCGCTTTCTGCTCGGTGATGTCCTGCACCATGGACAAGACTCCGACCGCTTCTCCGTCATCGTTTTTCAGCGGCGTGTTGGCCCACTGGCAGACAACGGTGCGTCCCCCCTTGGTAATGTTTTCGTTGACGCTATGCGCAGTTGAGTCTCCCTCAAGCAATCTGCGCCAGACGTCGTCGACATGCGGTTGCACTTCCTTGGGGACAATCAACTCGTATGCGTGTTTACCCAGGGCTTCTTCTCTTGGGTAACCAAACATGCTCTCGGCGGCGGGATTCCAGGACCTTACCCTGAACTGCTCATCCCAGGTGATCAAGGCAATGGGCATCCGATCGACCTGAAGTTGGAGGTACTCGCGAAGCTCGCGTGCCCGTTCTTCCGCCTGTCTGCGCCGCGTTTCTCGGTCGGCGGACTCCATGGCAAAGGAAACGTCGCCCGCCAACTCCGTGAGCAATCGTACCTCGTCGCCACTGAAGAAGGCCGTTTCGGCAGAATAGACGAAGATGGCTCCGGCAGTCCGGGTCCCGATCCTGAGGGGGAAAGCCGCAAAGGATCGACATTGTTGCTTCAATACGTTTTCGTGGCCCCAGATGGGCGAGGTATCCTCTCGAGCATCGTTGCATACGTAACTCCGCGCTTCGCGGATAGCTGCGCTGATGGGGCCGGCATGCGTGCCGGCTCTGCCAACGGTATTCTCATCCGGTCCATCTGGCATTCGTCTTGCCCGTACCAGGCAACCGGCTTCACCTCGATACCAGCATCTTCCACCACACCTGCCCAGGCCAGGCGGAACCCGCCCAATTCGACGGCGATGCGGCAGACATGTTGGTACATTTCCTTGAGGTCCGCGGTCCGAACGATTGTCTGGTTGACCTCGCTCAACACCGTCAGCATCCGCGTCAGCCGTTGCGTCTCGGCCTGGCGGGCCTCAAGCGACCCCGCCATATCGTCAAAGGCATGGGCCAGTTCACTCAACTCTCCCGTGTGGACACGTGAGACCCCTGTCCGTGCGCCGAGATCGCCTGAGGCCATCCTCCTGGTGACCCCGAGCAGCGACCTTATGGGCCGGAGGAGTTGCCTTTCAGTGCCCAGCCACACCAGGGCGAACAGGAGCACGAACGACAGGGCAAGCAGCGCCAGATTGCGCTGCAAGGCCTGGTGCGCCGGGTTAAACGCAGCATTCTCCGGGATTCCTACGCTGATGAATGCGCCGTCCTCTCCGGCGGCCTTCAAAGGCAAGAACCCATAGAAACGGGACTGGCCGTCCAGCCCTGTTGCTCTTGCAGAACCTTCTTTTTGAGCCAGGACTGTCTCGACCACGGGGGCCTCCGGCATTTTCGTGCCGACCCATTTCTCCGGCTCCGGGTAGCGGACCAGGACGAGGCCATCGCGGTCGATCAACGTCAAAGTCGAGCCGGAGGGCAGGTCGGCGTTCAAAGCAACCTGACTCAACT
>JACPRR010000014.1 GCA_016189825.1 Chloroflexota bacterium | reverse complement strand
GGCAGGGACGCCTGCGCCACCCAGAGTATTTTCACAGTAATGACGAAGCGCGACCTCACTCTTCTTTCTAGGGGGAACACCCGGCTGCGCCTTTGTGCCCGTTGTCTTCACCGCCTCACCTTGTACCCGCTGATACTCAGGTTGCCCCGCACGCCGGTTGCCTGGACCGTGACCAACTGCACCGTTTCCTGCGTGGCGGACAGGCTCGGAGAGGGATAGGTGTAACCGACCGCGGGTGAAGCGGTCACCGAGACAGCATAGCCGGAAGGAGCTGTAATCAGTGTATAGCTCGCGGCGTTGCTTTGGTACGCCTGGCGCTGGACCTCTTCCATCTGGCCCTGCGCCAGCTCGAAGAGGATGGACCGGTCGTAGGCGTGGTCGGAGTTGACGGAAAGGGTAGAAATGCCGCTCAGCACCGCCGGCAACACCCCGGCCACCAGCGCCAGCACTACCACCGTCTCCAGAAGGATATTCCCCTTGCGCCTCAGCTCGGCGAATCGCAAACCGTCCCCTATCCGGAGCCGTTTGCTGGCCGGCTGTGGCTCCAACCCCAGGCTGAAGCCTGGGGCATGCCACCCATGCAACTTACCTTTCATATTTCTCCGGCCTGTCCTTCTGGGTAGCGACGTATTCCTTCAAGGAAGGCAACGCCGTTTCGGGAACAACCTTGGCTCCGTAGCGGGCCTGCCGGAAACTCTGGGTACTGGCATCCAGCTTCAATTCGGGGTACGCCTGGAAGACGCGCCTTGCAGTAGTCCCTTTGAGCAGGAAGACGGATCTGGATAGGTCCGTGGGACTGCACCTCAGCAAAAGATGTACATGATCGAACATGGTCTCGCACTGCAGCAAATCGATCCCTCGCCTCCTCGCCGTTTCCAGCAGTAGTTGCTTCACCTTCTCTTCGATCTCGCCCTCCAGAAGACATCTCCTTCTTTTCGTAGCAAACCAAATGTGGTAGCAACATGCACCGCTCGCCACCATAAGAACCTCTGCGCCGACCTATGCCCCAGGCTTCAGCCTGGGGTCCATGAAACTCCATGCGAGCTCGCCGAAATTCGCTGCCAAGCGCTATCTGGCAACGGGCGCCATAGCAGTAATTGTGGCACACCTACCTCCCCTTGAACACATACCCCACGCCCCTGGCCGTCCCGATCAGCTCCTTCCCGCCCTGGTATTGGGCAAGCTTGCGGCGCATGCGGTAGATACAGACATCGACCACGTTGCTGTGGGCAACCGCCTCATCGCCCCATACCTCGCGCAGCAGCGTAGCCTGGTTGACCGTCTGCCCGGCCCTTTCGGCGAGATAGTAAAGGACCTCGAACTCCGTGGGCGACAGGCCCAATACCTTGTCGCCCAACTGCGCCTGCCCCTTGACCGGGTTCAGCGTGAGCGTCCCCCGTGTTAGGGTGCGGCGGCTCTGCGCCTCCCGCACCTTGCCCATGCGTTCCACTGAGCTGCGCAAGCCGTGGAGCAGCTCGTCCGCCGCCCGCTCCGCCTTCAGGTAGCGTTCGGCCTCGGCAACCGTCGCCGACGCCAGCGGCGCGATGTGGTCGCCGGCGCGCCTGAGCTCGTCGGCGCTCATGGCGCCGTTTCCCACCAGGTACAGGGCGCCCAGCTTCTGCTCGCCGGCAACGATGGGTATTCCAACAACGGTGTCCGCGGCCATGCCCCGGGCCCACCCCGGGTAGTCGCTGGCAGCTAGCGCCACCGCGCCGGCATCCCCACCCGCCCGGTCGAGCCAGTGGCCCTCGAGTGGCTCTTCAATGCTGGCGACGTCATTCACCGCGCCTTCCGCGTCCTGCGGGTAGGCAGCCCGTCCTTTCAGCTTGTGCCCTCCTGGGTCCCTGAGCAAGATCAGCGCCTGCCGGGCGCCGCTGGCGCCCACCGCTGCCGAGGCTACATCAAGGAGCACCTTGCCCGGGTCGTGCCGCATGTGCTGCACCACGCCCAGGAGCTCCTTCGCCTTCTGCTCCGCACGGAGCGCTTCCTGCAGAGACAGGCGGGCGTCGCGCTCCCTTGACCTCTGCTGCGCGATATAGCCCGAAAAGGCGGCAATGATGTAGAGCAAGGGGATACGGAAGGCCACGGTAGACATGGCGGCCGGGTCCCAGTACATGACGGCCAGCCCGAGGGAAATGAAGGCCCCCACGGTAGCCGAAGTCACGCTCCCCGCGTAGCCCAGATAGATGGCGTGGTACCCGACCAGCAGGGGAAACAGCAGGAAGGCGGCGCTGGACACGCCAAGCACAAACAGGGCAACGCCTGCCAGCGCCCAGTCCGCCGCCATGATGCCGAACACCATGTAGGGATGGAAGAAACGCGGCAGCAGGATATGGTGCAGCGCCAGCGTGTAGGCGAGGTAGCCAGCAGCCACTGCCACTGGCGGCCACACCGGATTATCCCGGGGAATGAACCAGTAGACAACAGCGGCCACAACCAGTATCGCCAGCAGGCGGATCTGGTAGGTCTGCGATTCAGCCTGGTTAAGTTGCTCCCTGGTCACGTTCATGGCTCATATCATAACATAAGAACGGCTCAGGCAGTACTTGCCACTGACGATCTCACGGGCCTGGTGATGCCAATTCTGGCCGCAATGGCGGCAGCCAGGGCGAGGCTCGCCAGGTAGAAGGGTATCCCCAGCCAGCGATGGTACAGCACCAGAGCGGTCTCCTGCCCCACCCGGGGTGTCAGGAAAAGGACGGTGCTGACCAGCAGCGTCTTGGCCAGCAGCCCCAGCGCCGGCGCCCATACCAAGCTGGC
>JACPRR010000061.1 GCA_016189825.1 Chloroflexota bacterium | reverse complement strand
GAGAGGGACCCCGCCAGGATACCCTGGAGGAAATACGGCGCAGAGATAGTCATCGAGTCGACCGGGTTCTTCACCGATGCGGCCAAGGCTGCCGCGCATCTCGATGGAGGCGCCAAGAGGGTGGTCATTTCGGCGCCGGCGAGGGGCGACGCCGCCATTCTGGTCGTTGGAGTGAACCATACGTCGTATGATCCGGCGAAACACAAGATCGTGTCGAACGCCTCATGCACCACTAATGGCATCGCGCCGCTCATCAAGGTACTCCATGACACGTTTGGCATCGTGCACGGGCTGATGACCACGGTGCATGCGTACACCAATGACCAACGGATACTGGACAACGTCCATTCCGACCTGCGCCGGGCCCGCGCGGCGGGGCTGAATATCATTCCCACCACGACCGGCGCGGCAGCCATGATGGGCATCGTGTACCCCGACCTCAAGGGCAAACTCCACGGCCTTTCGTTGCGGGTACCCACGTCCACGGTATCAGTGGTCGACTTTGTCGCCGAGGTCAAAAGGCCGACCACCGAGGCCGAGGTCAACGCCGCGTTCCGGGAAGCCGCCGACGGCGAGCTAAAACATGTCCTGCACTATTGCGACCAGCCGCTGGTGAGCTCCGATTTCAAAGGCGACCCGCACAGCTCCATACTCGATTCACTGAGCACAATGGTCCTCGATGGCACCCTGGTCAAGGTGTTGGCATGGTATGACAACGAGTGGGGATATAGCTGCCGGCTGGGTGACCTCACCGCCTACATCGCCAGCCGGGGGTTGTAGCAGCCTGCACAAGGACACTCCCAATCTGAAGCGAAGGCTGATGCATGGCGGCGCTAGCCTCGCCGTGCCGGTACTAAGCTTCTTTGTGCCAGGTCCCACTCTTGTCGCTGTCGCCTGGGCGATCACGGCAACCCTCGGTATTCTGGAGATAGCGAGGTTCGCCTCCCCGAGGGTCAACCGGCTGTTTATCCGCGCCTTCGGCCTGGTGATGCGGCCAGCGGAGAAGTCATCCATGGTCGCTGCCTCCACGTACGTAGCGCTGTCGACCGCGATCGCTTTCACCGTACTGCCCCATGCCGTGGCAGTCACCGCGGAATGTTTCCTGGCGCTGGGGGATGCGGCGGCGGGGGCCGTAGGAGAACGCTGGGGGAAGACGCGTGCATTCGGCAAGAGCGTTGAAGGGACTGCGGCTTTCCTGGTGGCAGCCGGGGTGGCTGCGCTCGTCCTCAGCGCAACGCCGGGACGCCTCCCCATCCCCACAGTGGCCGCCGGCGGCATCGTGGCGGCGCTCACGGAGATACTCCCCCTGCCGCTTGACGACAACGTGTCTGTGCCATTGATATCGGGCGTAGCCATGGCTCTGACAGGCGCCGTCCTGTCTTCTTTTTGAAGGGTGACCCGGCGGGTGGTTGGCAACGAAATCTAGTATAATTAGCCAGCCATGGACTCCCAAGCCCTCTATCGCAAGTGGCGTCCCCAGACACTGTCCGATGTCGCTGGCCAGGAGCCGGTCACCCGGGCGCTCAAGAACGCCCTCGAGCGTGGCCGGATTGTGCATGCCTACCTGTTCTGCGGCCCCCGCGGGACCGGCAAGACGAGCACCGGACGCATACTGGCCAAAGCGGTGAATTGCCTTGCGGGCGGTCATGGCGACCCCTGCAATAACTGCGCCATGTGCCGGGCAGTCACCAGCGGAGCGGCCCTCGATGTCATCGAGATCGATGCGGCAAGCAACCGGGGCATCGAGGAGATACGCGACCTGCGCGAAAAGGTCAACTTTTCGCCCAGCCAGGCCCGGCACAAAGTCTACATCATCGATGAAGTCCACATGCTCACCGACGCTGCCGCGAACGCGTTGTTGAAAACACTGGAAGAGCCTCCACCTTATGTCATCTTCGTCCTCGCCACCACTGAGTCCCACAAGCTCCTGCCCACCATACTATCGCGATGCCAGCGTTACGATTTCCGCCGTCTCACGCAGCCCGCCATAGCCGCGCGGCTGTCCCAGGTCTGCGCCGGCGAGGGGTTTGACGTGCAGCCCGAAGCGCTCAACCTGATCGCGAAAGGGGCTTCGGGCAGCCTGCGGGACGCGGTGAACCTGCTGGAGCAAATGGTGAACTTCTACGGTACGCGCGTCGAACTCGCGCAAGTGCAATCGATACTCGGGGTAACCGGGGACCAGCGTTCACGGGAGATCGCACGGCACATTGCGGCCAGGGATACGGCGGCAGCCCTCCACACGCTTGACGCCGTGGTCCGCGACGGCCTCGACCTGCGGCAGTTCCAGCGCGAGCTGGTGGAATACATGCGACAGCTTCTGCTTGTAAAGTGCGGCTCTACCTCCGCGGTGGATGCCACGGCCGAGGATATCAAGGAAATGCAGGGCATTGTCGAATCGACGTCCCTCGACCATATCGTCGAATCTGTGAAGCTTCTGGGCAAGGTGGACCTCCGTTTGGACGCCTACTCGCCTCTGCCGCTGGAGCTGGCAGTCGTAGAGTGCGGCATGATCGGCGAAGGCGCCAGTACCAGGAAGACACGGCCTGCTGAGGCGAAACCACGACAGGCAGCGCCCCAGGCGCCAACGCCCCAGCGGCCCGCGCCGGTGCAAACGCCTCCCGCAATGGCGCGGACACCGGCGGCAGCGCCGACCGCGGCCACTCCGGCGCCGGCGACACTCCCCCGGCAAGCCCCAGCCACGCCCGTGCCAGCCAGGGAGCAAGCACCATCCGATTGGGAAAAAGTGCTCAGGGAAATTCGCGTGACTAACAAGAACCTGGAAGCGTTGCTCCGGTCATGCGAACCGTCGTTCGAGGATGACGGAGTGGCGGTACTCCGCTTCGCCCACGGCTTCCACAAAGATAAAGTTGAAGCGCCGGACAAGATCAAGGTGATCGAAGAGGCTATACTCAAGGTGACCGGAAAGCCGCGAAAAGTCCAGTGCGTGTTGCAGGAGCGCGAGAAGAAACCGCAGCGGCAGTCTGGTCCCCAGGGGCATCTGGTCCAGGCCGCGCTGAAGATGGGCGCGAAGATTGTCGCGACCGAGGAGAAACATGCTGAATAAGAACATCATGAAGCAGGCTCAGGAACTCCAGGCCAGGCTGGCCAAAGCACAGGAAGAGCTCGGCAATGAGACAGTGGAGGCCAGTTCCGGCGGCGGCATGGTCACCGTCGTTGTCGACGGGCACCAGAACTTCCGCAGCATCAAGATAAAGCCGGAAGCCGTGGACCCGGAGGATATCAGCCTCGTTGAAGACCTTGTCCTCGCCGCGGTGAACGAAGGGCTGAAGCGATCGCAGGAGCTTGTTTCCAAGCGCATGAGCGCCCTGACCGGCGGACTCAAGCTACCGGGAATGTAGCTGAAATGACCAGAGCAAGGATGACCAATTGAGCAACGTCAGTTCCACTTCCACCGCGGAGCCAGTAGCCAGGCTGATCGCCGCACTCCACAGATTGCCAGGAGTTGGTCCGAAGAGCGCCCAGCGTCTCGCTTACTACCTCCTCCAGGCTGACCAGCAGCAAGTGACAGAGCTGGCCGAGGCCATCACCTTATTGAAACAGCAGATCACGCTGTGCTCGACGTGCCTTAACATCTCCGATGCCGAAACGTGCGTAATCTGCCGCGACCCCAAGCGCGATGTAGCCCAGATATGCGTGGTCGAGAAGCCGATGGACATACTGCCACTGGAAAGAACGAAAGCCTTCAAGGGCCTGTACCACGTCCTCCATGGCACCATCGCTCCTTCGGAAGGTATCGGACCAGACCAGATCAAGATCAAGGAGCTTCTGGCGCGTCTCCAGGATAGCACGGTGCGAGAGGTCATCCTCGCCACCAACCCGAACGTCGAGGGCGAGGCCACTGCGCTGTACCTGCAGCGCATCATGAGCCCGTTCGGCATCAGGATCACCAGACTCGCCAGGGGATTGCCGTTCGGCGCGGATCTGGAATACACCGATGAGGTCACTCTGACGGGAGCACTTGAAGGGCGCCAGCAATTGGGGTAGGCGCGCAACGGTGTTTGCGCGAGGCAAACGATGACACCGCCGCGTTCTTACCGTGCCGAAGCCATCGTGCTGCGACGGACCGAGCTGGGCGAGGCCGACCGTGTGGTCACGTTCTTCACCGCCGAATACGGCAAGCTCAAGGCCGTGGCCAAAGGAGTGCGAAAGCCCAAGAGCAAGCTGGCAGGCCTGGTCGAGCTTTTCACTCACTCCACCCTCCAGATCGCCCGCGGCCGCGGTCTCGATGTCCTCAGCCAGGGCGAGGTCATTCACCCCTTCTTACCCCTCAAGACCGACCTTGCCCGCTCAAGCTGCGCATTCTACGTCGCCGAACTGGTCAGCCGGTTCACCGTAGAACACCAGGAAAACGTCGATCTATTCGACATCCTCCTTGGAACAATGGTCGAACTCTGTGAGACCAGGAAGAGCGACCTGTTGCTTCGCCGGTTCGAAATGCAGCTTCTCCAGTGCATGGGCTACAGGCCGAATCTCTATCACTGCACCGCGTGCAATGCCCAGCTCAAGCCAACGACAAATGCCTTCAGCCCGAGCGGCGGTGGAGTACTTTGCCCGGCATGTGCCGGCGCTGACCCCGCCGCCCGCGGCATATCTGTAAACTCGATCAAGGTGCTCCGCTTGTTACAGGATGGAGATTGGGCCACGGCTCTCCGCGTCAATATCGAGGAGCATCTTGCCGGCGAGTTGGAGCACGTGCTGCGAGTGTACGTCGAGTACCTGCTCGAACGGCGAGTCCAGTCGGCGACCTGGATGGACAAGGTAAGGAGCGAAGTGCGCAAGGCGGTCCCGCCGGACCTACCGCAACCTTCCCAGGGAAAAGGCCGTGCGGACACGGCGGCAGCGCACTGATTGCGTGTTCAACGTGGCGAGACTATAATAGTCGCTTGAAGTCGGACCTATGTCAAGCGCAGTCGCGAGGGTAGACAAGGGAGAATACGAAACAATACTGCTGCCCGTGAGTGGCGAAAACGACGGGCCGGCCATACAGCTTGCCTGCAATCTGTCGAAGCTGGTCAAGAAAGGCAAGTGCAAGATCCTGGTGCTATATGTGATCCAGGTCCAACGCAGTTTGCCCCTGGACGCAAGTATCGACCCGGAAATACAGAAGGCCGAACGCACACTTTCCCAAGTGGAAGATACGCTGGTTGAATGCAATTGCGAGATCGATACCGACATCCTCCAGGCACGGGAAGTTGGCGTCGCCATCATTGACGAGGCAGTAGAGAAGAAGGCGGACTTGATACTGATGGGCGCCGGCTACAAGAAGCGTTTCGGGACCTCTGGCGTTGCCCCTTCGGTGCTGACCGTGCTCAGGGATGCCCCCTGCCCGGTTGTCATTGTGCGGCCGGCCTTGCAAGACCAGGAGGGGAAATGAACATCATCATTGTCGGCTGCGGGCGAGTCGGGGCGCAACTGGCCGCATTGATGGATGCCGAAGGCCACAAGGTCACGGTACTGGATGTCACGGCCAACAGCTTTCGCAGGCTGCCTTCCACTTTCAGCGGCACAGTAATGGTGGGAGACGGCACCGATGAGGGTTCACTGCGCAAAGCAGGCATCGAAAAGGCTGACGCCATGGTGGCAGTAACTGAGGGAGACAACCGGAACGTTATGTCAGCTCAGATTGCCAAGCACATCTTCAAGGTGCCAAGGGTCCTGTGCCGGATCTACGACCCGTTGCGCAAGGATATCTACGATACGCTGGGACTGGAGGC
Source organism: Chloroflexota bacterium (assembly GCA_016189825.1). Taxonomy (GTDB): domain Bacteria; phylum Chloroflexota; class Dehalococcoidia; order JACPPY01; family JACPPY01; genus JACPRR01. Next base: position 2,486 of record JACPRR010000061.1, on the reverse strand, counting down.
GGTAAGCCCTACCACAGTCTTCGCGCAGTTGCTCAAGTCCAGGCTCGAAGCGACGTAAGGGGGTAGCGTGTACATCATTATCGTGGGCGGCGGCAAGATAGGATATTCTCTGTGCAAGGCCCTGCTCGACGAAGGACACGAAGTCCTGATAATCGAGACAGACCCGGGCAAGTGCGAGCACATCAACGAAGAAATCGGGACGGTCTGCATGAGGGGCGACGGGACCGAAACCGCGACCCTAGCGGATGCCGGTACCACGCGGGCGGATATGATCGTCGCAAGCACGAACGAAGATGAAGATAACCTGGTGGTTTGCCAGGTGGCCAGGCACAAGTTCTCCGTCCCCCGGACGATCGCGCTGGTAAACAACCCCAAGAACGAGGCCATATTCAAGAAACTGGGCATCGACTGCACTGTCAGCGCCACCAACCTGATACTCGAGCACATCCAGCAGGAAGTGCCTACTCACGCCTTGATCCATCTCCTCAAAATGGACCAGCAGGGAATGCAGGTGGTTGAGGTGAAGGTACCCCAACACTCTCCGGCCATCGGAAAACGGATCGACGAATTGCCGATTCCGCCAACAACGCTCCTCTCCGCGCTCATCAGGCAGGACGCGCAACCGCTGCTCCCCAAGCCTGACACAGTGGTGGGCGCGGGCGACAGGTTCATCGCCGTGATTATCGGCGAGATGGAAGAGCAATTGCGGGCGGCACTGGTCGGCGCCTAGCTACCCTGCCCTTGACTATTATGACTGCAGCAAACACGGGCTCCATAGCGTTCCAGGGAGAACGCGGCGCTTTCAGCGAAGAGGCTGCCGCGAAGCTGTTCGCCGACGTCCCAGTCGTTCCCTGCCGCACACTCAACGATGTTTTTTCGGCAGTCTCCTGCGGAGAAGTCTCGTTCGGCGTGGTCCCGGTGGAGAACTCTACTGCCGGCAGCATCAACGACACGTACGACCTGTTGCTGCGCTATGATCTGACCATATTCGGCGAAGCACAGTTGCGGGTCAGCCACTGCCTTATGGCGTTGCCCGGTGAAACGATAGAGCAGTTGCAGAGAATATACTCACATCCCCAGGCGCTGGCGCAGTGCGAGGAGTTCCTGGGCAGACTCAGGGCCGAGATCATACCAGCCTACGACACCGCGGGCAGCGCGAAGATGATAAGGGAACAGGGCCTTGCCCACTGCGGCGCGGTGGCAAGCAAGCGCGCGGCCCGTTTCTACGGCCTCGAGGTGCTTGCGGCCAATATCGAAACCAACCCCAGGAACTACACCAGGTTCCTCGCAATCTCGCGGCAGAAAGCGCAGCCTGCAGCAGCCAACAAGACCTCCATAATCTTCGCGACGCAGAATGTTCCCGGCGCCCTGTATGCCTGCATCGGGGCATTCGCCACGCGCAAGCTCAACCTCACCAAGCTGGAGTCCAGGCCCAGCCGAGACCGGCCGTGGGAGTACGTTTTCTACGCCGACTTCGAAGGGCACATGGACGACACGCCGTGCCGCGATGCTCTTGCCGAGCTGCGCAGTAGCAACTCGCTGATAAAGGTGCTTGGTTCCTACCCCGCCGCCCAGGACTAAGCCTGGAGGAGCGCCCTACGCCTATCCTTCGAAGCCGGGCTTCAGACGATCATAGACTGCGGCCAACGACTCAGACACCACCTTCGTCTCCGCGATGAGCGGCATGAAATTGGTGTCCCCTTCCCACCGCGGGACGACATGGACGTGCACGTGATCGGCAATCCCAGCGCCGGCAACCTTGCCCAGATTCATGCCCACATTGAACCCGTGCGGCTTTGTCGCCTTTGCCAGGACAGCTACAGTCTTCCTGACCAGGGCGAAGCACTCGTTGGCCTCTTCATCCGTAAGGTCCTCGATCCGCCCGACATGCCGGGAAGGCACGACCATGAGGTGCCCTGGATTGTAGGGAAAAGTGTTCATGATGACGAAGCTCTTCTGGCCGCGGAATAGTATTCGGCTTGCCCGGTCAACGCCCTTCGCGGCGCATTCGCAAAAGACGCAGCCAGTTGGTTTCGCGGAGGTGACATACGCCGACCTCCATGGGGCCCAAAGGTGTTCCATCTCACGACCTATCTGCACCCTCCCGTTACAGGGAAGGTGGCCTTTGCCAGTCGCTGCTACCCGCAGCCGAGCCCCATGCCCCTTTCCTTCCACATCTTGTACCATTGCTCGTTCATGTACATATGCTTCTTGCAGATGAAGCGCTTTCCACAATCGGGGCAGGTGGCGGAATCCCCCACCGTATACTCTAAGACCCCGACCTTCACCTTCTTTGTTGTGTCTGCTGTATCCGCCATGGCTCGCCTCCTTGGCCGGTAGATTATAGCATTCCACGCCCGGCCCTTTCCGCGCCGTGCCACCGTTGCCATCATAGCGGACTCGTTTGACGGTCCACACCGGCCTTGGTACAATTCCGCCTTAGGTTGCTTGCCAATCTTCTGCTACCCAACCATTGTCCCGAGCCG
>JACPRR010000063.1 GCA_016189825.1 Chloroflexota bacterium | reverse complement strand
GAGATGGGGACATCTGGACGTTCCCCTCAACCGGTGGCATCGCATCGATCACGGTCGCGTGACCGGCCCTGTGCCCGGGCAGGGCATCCTCCGGCGGGGCGGGGAGCATGTCACTGTCCCGATGGGGACAATGGCAAGCTGTCACCTGGCGTCATCGAGCGTGGGAGGCGTGCTTACGTCCTGTCTGTCCGCTACGGAACAAAAACGGGATTGACGCCGGGACCCGCGGAGACCCGGCGAGGAAGTATCTCTACAGGTCAAGGGAGGCAGCCATGATGGAATCGATTGTACGGAGGGTGATAAGCGACAAGCGGTTGCTGGGAGCGCTTGCCTGCGCTACGGCGTTGATGCTGGTACTGGGGGGCACAGTGTTGGCCAGTGCCGGTATGGCGAGGGACAAGATAGCCATAGACCTCGTGACCAGCTACCAGTTCGACCCGGTCAGCGAAAAATGGGTCAAGACGGAGAACAAGGTGCCTGCCGTCCCGAATCCGGATGGAGCGAAGCAGCCCAAGCATCACACAGTTATCATAAACCTCAAGGCGAACGACCCGGTCAAGACCATAGATATCAGGAGGGCGCTGGTCATGGGCGGCGTCGATCCCATCATAGAGATCGCCGGCCAGGTCTCGGGAGTGACAAATGGATTCATCGCCATCGGCAACCTGATCCTGGATACCGTGGATGCGAAGGAGCTTGAGATAAAGAATACCGAGGCCGTGGATGTCACCATGACCAGCGTGGCGGCTAAGGACAACGAGCTTGACGTAGATATTGAGGCAGTCAACGTGGTCAGGGTCGCCCGCGGCGGTCCGAGCGTGCTGAACATCGGACACAGCGGGTCGAGCGGCGTCACCATTTCCGGCGACCTGACCGTCAGCTCCGTCAGCAGCAGTGATACCGGCGTTAGGGTGGACCGCATACGCATCCTGGGGCCTCAGGGGTCTACCGGGTTCGTGGAAAACCTGCTCATAAGCAACTCCTCGGCGTTCGGGAAGATAAAGATACAGTTCGTCAAGGTGCAGAACCTCATCCTGAACGAGGTGACGCTCGATAACAACGTGCCTTAAGGCTAGCCGGTGCTAACACGAATGAGGCAGATCTTGCGTAATAGGATTGTCTCTGTGACGGGGAAGACTTGCTGTCATTCTGACCCTGAGCCCTGCGAAGGGGAAGAATCCGTAACCCATCCGGGGATAACGGATTCTTCGGTCGCTCGCCCCCTCCCGTCTACCCACCCCCCGCTCCCTCAGAATCTGTCATGCGCCTGCGGCGCACCACGATGTATGAAAATGGGCTATTTTCATAGCAATGACAGTCCGTTACGTAGGGGCGGGACCGAAGCCTTTCCTGCCGAAGGGCCGGTATGACGTTGGGTAACGCGGCTGGCAAAGCCAGCGAATTCGTATTCCCTTTTGCCTTTCGCGGGACGCTGGACAGGTACTCTGAGTTGATTACAGGTAATTCGCACCAGTTAGCGACGGGGAGGAGACATCATGCCGGTCACAAGGCGTGAATTCATCAGGTATGCAATGGTGGGCGCGGCGGCTTTCGCGGGCGGCGCAGTGGCCAGTCGCGCCGCGCCCTGGGGACGCCCCACGCAGTACGGCGCCAAGCGCCGGCTGGCGATAACCGAGGCTATGGTCCAGATGGTGGACCGGAGCTTCGTCTATCACTGGGCCTTCGAAGACCTGGACAACGTCCCCTCGGCGCCGCAGATGCCCGGGCCGCTGCTTCAGGCCGAGGAAGGCGAGGAGATGCAGATCTCGGTGACCAACAATCTCCCCGGGCCGCACGGCTTTCGCATCCTTGGGGCGCCCGGTGAGGTGGGCGCAGGCATCGTCATCCCACCGGGGGAGACCAGGGAGATTGATTTTGAGGCGCCGGCCGGGGGCAGCTACATGTACTTCGACCATCTCAACGCGCCTGTGAACCGCGTTCTCGGCCTGCACGGGCCGGTGATAGTGCTGCCGGCAAGAGGCAACACGCCTTATGGCGATCCATCCCCCTCCGTGCAGAAGCTGTTTGACGACCTGGGGACCACTGCGCATTTCCCCGGCGAGCCCTGGAAGGCGGAGCGGACACGCATCTGGGTGCTGAACACTATCGACCCGAGGTTCCACGAGATGGCCCGTAATGGACGGGACATAACCGCCTCCCAGCTCCGAGATGAACTTCTCCCCCGTTACTTCACCATCAACGGTGAGGCTGGGGCCTACGCCTCTCACAATCACCATACCACGCCCTCGGGCCGCATCGGCCAGCCCTTCGTCATCCGGATCATGAATGCAGGCCTGGCGGATGACTCGCTCCACATCCATGGCAACCATGTATACCTGCTGGCGCGGACCGATGAAGAAGGCAACCGGCGCGTCGAGGCCAACCCCTTGTTCATCGATACCTTCCGGGCTGAGGCGGGTACACTGATGGACTGGCTGCTCCCCATGCGGCGCCCACCGGATATCCCGGGTGACGAACGGGTGCCGCTGCGCGAGCTGATTGCCAGGGAACTCTCGCTGACCCTGGGCGGCGTACCCCAATCGCCGATCGAGTACCCGATGCATGATCACAACGAGGTCTCGCAGAGCGCCGCCGGCGGCAATTACCCCCAGGGCATGGTGACCCATTGGGAGATCACCGGCGACATCGATGGTGTGGACTTCCCGCAGTCCGACCTGGATGAGAAGGGTGGGAGGAACGAGGAGTATGAACGAGGCGAAGGAGGCCACGCATGACAATCAGGGACGTTCCGCTACGGCCGGTGGGACGGGAGGAGTTCCCCAGGTTCAACAAGCACGTGTGCCCGCCGACCTTTGGCGGTGGACCGCTTGACCCGGTGACGCCGACGCGGCGCATCGCCAGCAACCTCCTGGTCAACATCGACCTGGATGTGCCCGGGTTGGGGAAAGTGCCCATGTGGATACTGGAGGACCCCGAGGACCAGCAGGGTGGCCGGGTGTTCCCTTCCAAGACGATAAGGACGGTGGAAGGCGACATCGTCCACGCCCGGGTGGGGGCCAAGAGCAATACGCATACCATCCACTGGCACGGCATCGAGCCATCGCCGATGAACGACGGCGTGGGCAAGCACTCTTTTGAGATCTCAGGTAATTTCACCTACCAGTTTGCGACCAACCAGGCGGGCACCTTCATTTACCACTGCCACAAGAACACCGCGCTGCACTTCGAGATGGGGCTCTACGGCGCATTCATCGTCGATCTGAAGAAGCCTGACACTGCCGAAGCGGCAGGAACGCCGGACCCGCCCTACCCCCCGGGCGGCCCCGGCTTTGTGCGCGGCTTCAACCCGCCTACCCATGTCATACACTACGATGTCGAGGCGCTGTGGGTGCCCGACGACATCGACACACGCTGGCACGAGCTGGGGCACAACGCTTCCATGCAGAAATGCGACCCCGACGATCCAACCGCCGCGCGCAACTTCACCGGGGACGGCATACTGAACGATTTCCGCCAGGACGTGTTCGTGCTTACCGGCGAGGCCAAGCGGCCCGACGACGACACGCCGTTCCAAAAGGCGGCCGTCCACGCCCGGGTCGGCCAGACCATACTGGTGCGCTTCATCGATGCTGCCTACTCGGTGCAGGAGATACGGGTCGGCCTGCCCCTGACCCTGGTCTCGGTGGACGGCTTCACGCTGGGGGTGGGGCCCACCGGCCAGTACAACCGTCCCATCGAGTTCGCGGCCGGCCAACCTATCCGCATCACTGCCGCGATGCGTGGCGATGCCATAATCAGGCCGACCCGGCCGGGCCGGTTCCCTGTAACCATCGACTTCCTGCACTGGATAAGCGGGAAGAAGCTATATACGGCCACGACGTTCATCGACATCACGGAGTAGCTGAAGGGCCGAAGCAATCCCATTTGGCACTGGTGTGGCAGCCAACGCGGTGAGGGCGACGGGCGCATCCGGAGTCCGCTGCGTAAGGAGATTGCTTCGCGCAGTTTACCCAGAGCCTTGCCGAAGGGCATTGAATGACGCGTTGCTGGATAAAGCTCGCGCAAGCAAGTCCGGACAAACATTCGTCTTTGCGAGGCCCGCCTCGGGCGAAGCAATCCCATTTCGCACCGGTGTGGCAGACAACTAGCTTTGGGCGACGGGCGCACCCGGGGTCCGCTGCGGAAGGAGATTGCTTCGCGCAGTTTACCCTGAGCCTTGCCGAAGGGCTCTCAATGACGAGGTTGTCTATGCTACTTCGCCGGTATCCACAGCGTGAGCACCATCTGGCTATCGGTCTGGCCCACGGCCTGCCGCAGCGTGCGGCCGTCCACGGATAGCGACACCTTGATGCCGGCGCTATTCCCGGCGCCCGGGACCAGGATAGTGATCCTGGCCTGCACCGCGTTGTTGCCCACGCTCAGCCCGGCGTCATTGCCAGTGGTCACCACCGACCCCTGCGCATCGATGACGTTCACGGCTACGCCTGAGGGGGCCTCGATTTTGACCTGCGGCGTGTAGGTCCAGGGACCATCGTCAACTGCAAAACGCAGGCTGACGGTGCCGGTGTTGGCGCCGGCGCCTTGCAGCGAGAACAACGGGTCGCCGCACCACGCCCATGCCGCCTGGGCGACGCCCGCGGTCGCGATGGCTGTTACCAGCATGACTAGTAGGAGCGTTGCTGACCATAACGTTCGTCTCTTCATCCCGTTCCTCCGCTCGGACTTGCTTCCATTCTGGGGGTTAGTCGTGTGTATATGGTGTGGGATTAGTTTGCTGTGTGGCCTGCGCTGTTTTCAACGCGATATGGTGCAGGTCGCCCCCAGGTCTTCAAAAGCCCTCTTCACCTCTTCCACCCGGGCCAGGTCCGGCGGCATCACGCCCTTGAGCAGGTAGGTGGCGCCCAGGCCTTCGTACTTGCCCGAACCCATGCGATGGTAGGGGAGGAGCTCGATGCGCGCCGCCTCTTTCCCGAGGCCCTTGATGAAGGCTGCTGTGGCCTCGATATTCTCTTTCGAGTCGTTTACCTCCGGGATAAGCGGCATGCGGAAGAGGAAGGGTATGCCGCTTGCCGCCACCAGCCGCGCGTTGGCCAGGATGAGGTCGTTGGGCTGGCTGGTGTACCGCTCGTGAACCTCTGGATCCATGTGCTTGAGGTCGAAGAGGACGTAGTCGGTCAGGGCAAGAACATCTTCAAGGACGCGCGAGCGCGTATGCCCGGTGGTCTCGATAGCGGTGTGGATGCCCGCATGGCGACAACGCTGGAAAAGTGCCATCAGCAGCTCTGGCTGCTGCAGCGGCTCGCCGCCGGAGACGGTGACGCCCCCGCCCGAACCGCGGTAGAAGATCTCATCCTTGCGCACCTGCTCGAAGAGCTCTTCGTCCGTCATCTCCTTGCCGTAAATGGCCAGTGCGTTTGGTATGCAGGCATCGATGCACTTGCCGCAGACGGTGCAGCGCGCGCGGTCGAAGACCGGAAATTGTCCGGCCTCGATCGTGATCGCGTGCTCGGGACACACTTCCGGGCACTTTCCGCACTTGGTGCATTTGGCGCTGATGAAGCCAAGCTCCGGCCTTCCGCCTTTCGACTCCGGGTTGGAGCACCAGTGGCAATTGAGCGGACATCCCTTGAGAAATACTGTGGTCCTGATGCCCGGTCCATCATGGATGCAATAGTCCTGGATGTTGAAGACCATGCCTCGCACAGTCTTGATGCCCAATTCAGACTGTTTCCTGACCTGGCTTCCGGTTTCCATAGGTTTTCCTTTCAACGGGAACGACGGCGCACATTCCGCTCCTTCCGTCTACAAGATAGTAACCTATTTTGGCTGGTCGGGCAATAGTCTTCCACGCGGATTCTTAGCCCACGGAAATCCGAACTATTACGGTACTTGACCTTACTTTGCGCGGCATGTTACGATTCCTTCGTTCCTGATACTCAGCATATAGCGGTTCCCTCACGTCCGGCAACGAGCGAGCAAGGCAAATTGCTTCGAAGGTTTTCTTCCATGCCATGCGGAACCACTGCAATCAGGCACTGCTTGATCAGGCGCAACGGGGAGAATAGGCCGGGAACATTCACGGAGGAACACCATGGCTGTAACAGAAAAGGTGCACACTGAGGGAGTCGACAGGGACCTGCTGGGTCAGGTAGATGCCCTTACGCTGTCTCCCAGGCTCGCCAGGGAGAGGGAGGAGTTCTTCAGGCGAGAGGTCGAGATTGTCGCCGACCGGGCTGTCCTTGCGGTGGAGAGTTGGAAGGAGACCGAAGGGGATGTACTGGACATCAGGTGGGCCAGGCTGATCGAGAAGTTCGCCGAGCGTACACCGATAGTCATATATCAAGACCAGCTAGCCGTTGCCAACGAAACGAAGCTGTTCCGCGCCGCCAATCCCTGGGTTGAAATGGAAGCCCCCAATGTGCTGGAGATGATGGAGACAAACAAGAAGGGCATAAGGACCAGTGCGGCCCGAGTGTCCGAGTGCACCATAGAGGAATGGGAAGCTGTGCGGGAAGCAGCCGGCTTCTTCCTGGGCAAAACCCCCACGGACATCATGTTTGAACGCCTGAGGTCGCTCTATGGAGACTGGCCTGAGGAGATGGAAAAAGCGCGTGGGCTGATGAGGCAGGGCAGGTCGCATACCTTTGCTCCCGTGCCCAAATGGGAGGTCCTACTAAGCACAGGGCTGCGGGGCATCATAGAAGAGGCCCAGGCGGGAATCGAGAAAGTACGCAGTGGTGCAGAGCCGGAGGCCAAAAAGGCCTGGTTCTGGCAGGCGGTGGTGATAGTCTGCGAGGCCATGGTCCGGTATGCACACCGCTACTCTACTTTGGCACGTGAATTGGCGGAGGGAGAGGAGGATGTGGCAAGGCAGAAAGAGCTGGAGCAG
>JACPRR010000062.1 GCA_016189825.1 Chloroflexota bacterium | reverse complement strand
TGAACTGCTCGTCGTCGTATCGTAGACAACAAGCTCGATGTTCGCTGAGGGAGCCGTGGCCGTGAGCGCTACCCTGTCCCTCTTTTCCGATGCCCAGGCGTATTCGACGTCCTGAAAACGAGTGGTCACGGTGTACGTGGTCGCCGGATCCAACGAGAGGCCGTCGAACTGGAACTTGCCTGCTCCGTCGGCCGTAGCCTGCTGTTTAGACCCGGCCGTTGTGTTATTGTAGGTGGTGAGCGTCACCTGGAGGGCACCCAGCGGCGATCCGCCGGGAGTCTTGTTGACAACCCGCCCGTTGATGGTCCCTGTCCCCGAGTCTGCAAGAGCCGGAGCAGCCAGGAGGGCCGCCGCCAGCGCTGCCACCGTCGCGATCACGATTCGAAGCATCCTGGGCATTTGACTTTGCCTCACTTCTTTCTGGGTTCCTGCGTCAACCGCGCGCCACAGCGTCCGCAGAACTTGTCGCTGCGGCCGCGCGGAGCGCCGCAACGAAGGCACTTCAAGCTGGGCCCTCGATGCTTAGGGGTCCCCGGCGCAACGGCCGGTGAGCGCAGAGCGGCGACCTTGCGTTCGATGTCCGCGTCCCGGAGGCGGGCGACCTCCCTTTCGATCGCTTCGTCGGCGTCAGCCATTTCCGGGCCGGCAAGAGGCTCACTCGCTTGAGCGACGGCTCTGCCTCCGGTTGCCCTTGCGACCATTTCCCTGCGCGCTTCTTCTGACAGGGTCCCCCGTTCATAATCGAAATCGATTTCTCGAAGCAAGGAGTCGGTGTCCGCCGTTCCGCTTTCTGTAGCACCTTGTTGTCTCCTCTTCCCGCGCGGGGTGGGCCCGGCTTGCATGAAGGGGTAGCCGATGTAAGCGGCGGCTAGAAGGAGGAGGACGAGAAAGACCACATAGGTCATCGCGTTATCCCTTCCGTCCTGGCAGGCTTTTCCTTGTTGGCCAAAAGGAGAGCACGGCGCCTGCGAGCAGGAGTCCACCGCCAATCCAGATCCAGAAGACCAGGGGATTGATCAGCACTTTGAGTGCGGCAGCTTGCGTCTGGTCATACCCTTCCAGTATTACGTAGAGGTCCTGAGCCGGCCCTGAGCGCAGCGCTATTTCGGTGACGGGGTTAGGGAAATCGCGTTTGAAGGTTGTCGCGGGACCCATGTCACCGATGAAGCGGCCTCCCCGCGCTACCGACAGCGACGCCTTGACCACAGTGCGATCGGCCGCGACGCTTTGCGTTAGGCCGCTGTATGTGAACGTATAGTCTTCAACGTCGGCGGAGCCGCCGGGGCTCAAGGTGAATTCCCTCGAGACGCCGAATGCAGACGAGCCGATAATGCCGATGGCGGTGAGCACGACGCCGAGGTGCACGATGTAGCCGCCATAGCGCGCCCTCCCGGCCGCCAGCAAGGAAAAGAACGCCTTGCCGTAGTTTTCGCCTCTAGACTTGTGACGTGCGGCAGTGCCTCGTACCCACTCAATGGCGATCGATGTCACAACAAACGCGCAGATGCAGAAGGTGACCACCGCATATGGCCTCAGAACGGTCACTCCCGTTGTCCCGAGGACCACGAGCACAATGCCGGTCGCGAGAGCGGCGTATAGCGGACCAATCAAGTTCTTCCATAGTTTCCCCGGCGCCGTCCGATACCATGAGAGCAGGGGGCATATCCCCATGAGCAGGACAATCAATACGAGCAATGGCCCCACGATAGTGTTGAAAAACTGCGGTCCAACGGTAATGGTGTCGCCGGTGAACGCCCTGCTGAACAGGGGCGACATTGTCCCCAAGAGCACGACAACGGTGGCCCCGACTAATGCTACGTTGTTCAGGGTGAAGCCGGTTTCGCGGGAAAGGAGTGCCTCCGGTCGCGCCTCGCCTTGCAGGTCGGAAATCCTCGACACGACAAGCGCCGCGAACAGGATGAGACCTGACACCATGAAGAACAGGAAGTACGGCTCCATACCGGAATCGCCGAAGGTGTGTACCGATTTGAGTATGTTGCTGCGGGTGAGGAACGTACCGAATATCGCCAGGAAGTAAGACGCGCCTATGAGCGCGATGTTCCAGGTCCGCAGCGAGCCCGTGCGCCTCTGGATCATGATCGAATGCAGGAAAGCGGTCAGAGTAAGCCACGGCATGAGGCCCGCGTTCTCTACCGGGTCCCAGGCCCAGAAGCCACCCCATCCCAACTCCACGTATGCCCACTGCATACCCAGCACATTGCCGATCCCGAGAAGCGTCCAGACCACGAGCGTCCACTGCCGTACAGACCCGAGCCAGTTGTCGCTCGTATCGCGGGCAAACAGCGTGGCGATGATGATGGCGAATGGGATGGTCACCACCGCGTAACCCGCAAGAAGAGTGGTGGGATGGAAGATCATCCCCGGGTTTTCCAGGAGAGGGTTCAACCCGGTGCCGTCGGCCGGCGCGACCGCCAGGCGCTGGAATGGATTCTGAACGAAGACCATGAGCACGAGGAATAGGACTTCGGTGACGAGTACCGTGATGGCTGCCCAGGGAATCAACCCCTGGTTGCGCCGGCGCAACTGAAAAACCATGATCAGGCCGGACACTCCAAGCGCCAGCGCCCAGAACAGAAGTGATCCGCCATTCCCGGCCCAGAATCCGGCGATTGTGTAAGGAAGGGGCGAGGAGAGACTCGAGTACGATGCCACGTATTTGAGAGAAAAGTCGTGCGAGACCAGGGCGTACAGAAGGGCTAGAGAGGCCAGCCCGATCATCGCCACGGCCGCATACATGGCATTGCGGGCGCTCTGTAACGCGCGCGGGCTGTCGCGCCGGGCGCCAGCGATGAACAGGATGATCGAGAAGGTCGATGCGACAAGGGCGAGTATGAGGGCTTCGTAGCCGAGATCAGCTATCATTTATGCGGGCGAACTTCCTGGCGTACTGCCCGTGGATATCCGGCACGAATGGCAGGCACTTAACGTGCCGCCGGAGCCAGCGCCTTTGTCGACGGCGCTGCCTCGTATTTGGAGGCGCACTTGGTCAGGATCTGCGTCGCGTGAAAGACCCCGTTCGGCCCTTCCCTGCCGACAACAACCAGACTCACGTCGACCGACTTCACGTCGATGAAGAATGTATCGGGTACTGCGCCCGTATAGACTACGGGAAGAGTCCGCTTCGAGACGGCGTCCTTCGCATCCGTTATGGAGAACGTTGTGGTCCTCGTGGTGACGTCGTACTTGACCGGCGCATCCGGTGACAGAGGGCCCTCGATGCGCACCTCTTTCGTCGTCGTCACCCGAGTTGCCTGAAGAACGCTGTTGATGATCTTGCCCTCCACCACCACCTCGGCTCCGGAGGGCCTGGCGTTGCCGGCGTAAGCCACGGTAACAGTCTGTCTTCCATCAGTGAGGGTAAACCCACGCGGGTCCGCGGAAGCGCCGCCAACCCAGCCGTGGACGGCAACCGCGTTGCCGTCTGCCTTACCCTGGCTCTGAACGAACTGGCTGACGCTCATGCCGAGGTCTGCCTGCGCTGTCATGAACTGGCTGACTGTAAGCTGGAAACTGCCGAACTGCTTGAAGAGCATCCAGAGCAAGAATCCAAAGGCGGCCGCGACGGCCAGGCCGCCGATCAGGAAACGCTTCCTGGTTCTCAAATGTGGCCTCCTACGGCCGAAACTATTGAATTATACATATCGGCCTTGGCTACAGCAAACGGCGTGCGAGAGCCCGGCGTGAAGTAATCCGGCATTCGGCAATGAGGCAAAGTGTGAGCCTTGCCTTCGGCTTCCGGGAGGGCAAGCGCCTGCCAGCGGGTATTAGGACGGTCTTGACTTAGCATATAATGGCGAAATATGGTCGGTTCTGTCCCCCATTCTAGCCACACGAAGGTGTCGCCGTGGGCGGTGTTTGCCCGCTTGGACTTCTTCCTCCTCTGGTCGAGCGGCGTAGCGATGACCATCTCGATGCTTCTGCGTACACTCATCAGCGCTCAATGGCTGTATGACAC
>JACPRR010000067.1 GCA_016189825.1 Chloroflexota bacterium | reverse complement strand
GACAGGGGACCATATGTAGGTGTATAGAGTGAGCATCATTAAGACACGGACCGGACGGGTAACCAGCACCAAGATGCAGAAGACCGTTGTTGTAGCAGTGGAGAGTCGCAAACGTCATCCACTTTACGGCAAGATAACGAAGTCTACGGCAAAGTACAAGGCGCACGATGAGACCAATGCGTGCAAGCTCGGCGACACGGTGCGCATCGCGGAGACACGTCCCCTTTCGAAAGAGAAGCACTGGCGGGTCGTGGAGGTACTGACTAAGGGGGAGGTTGCCGAGGTGCAACCCAAGGAGATAACCGCTTAGCACTGCCGCGCCGTCGGCGGTGAACGATAATTCGGTGAGACAGAGATGATTCAGCAGTATTCTCGATTGAAGGTGGCCGACAATACCGGCGCCAGGCAGGTGATGTGCGTCAACGTACTCGGTGGCTCGAAGAGACGTTATGCGCACCTTGGCGATGTTGTTGTCTGCTCGGTGAAGCGCGCTATGCCTGGCGGCTCGGTGAAGAAGGGCGACGTTGTCCGGGCGGTGGTGGTGCGTGTCGCGGCATCGAGCAAGCGGCGGGATGGATCGTATATACGGTTCGATGAGAACGCCGCGGTGATTTTGGGTGAGAGGAACAATCCAAAAGGAACGCGCATTTTTGGCCCGGTGGCCAGGGAGCTGAGGGACCGTAATTTCATGAAGATTGTGTCCCTTGCCCCCGAGGTCCTGTAGCCAGCGCCTCCGAAGGCCAACAAGATGAACATAAGGAAGAACGACAACGTGCTGGTGTTAGCCGGCAAGGACAAAGGGAAGAAGGCGAAAGTCCGTTTCGCCAATCCTGTGGAGCGCAAGGTCATCGTCGAGGGCGTGAACATTATTAAGAAGCACAGCCGCGGCGCGAAGGGCGCCAGGCAGGCCGGCATCATCGAGAGGGAAGCGCCGATCAACGCCTCGAATGTCATGATCATCTGCAACAAGTGCAATCAGCCCACGCGGATCGGGAGGCAATTCCTTGAGGGCGGGAAAAAGGTGAGAGTCTGCCGGGCCTGCAAAGAGGTAATCGACCAGAATGCCTAAGATTCAACCGCGGCTCAGGGAGAAGTTCGAGAAGGAAGCCGTACCTCACCTGATGAAGGAGTTCGGGTTCAAGAACGTCATGCAGGCCCCCCGGCTGAGGAAGGTTGTGCTCAATATCGGCCTCGGAGAGGCGCTAACGAACCCGAAGGCTATGGAGGCCGCTGAACATGACCTGGTTGCCATCGCTGGCCAGCACCCCGTGGTTACCCGGTCCAAGAAGTCGATCGCCAACTTCAAGTTGCGTGTCGGCATGCCCGTTGGCATTACTGTGACGCTGCGTGGCGACCGGATGTACTATTTCGTCGACAGGCTGTTCAACGCGGTGCTGCCGCGGATAAGGGATTTCCAGGGAATGCCAAGGACATCATTCGATGGCCGTGGCAGCTACAGCATGGGACTCAAGGAACAGATCATCTTCCCTGAGATTGAGTACGACAAGGTGGACAAGGTCAGGGGTCTGCAGATCACGATCGCGACTTCGGCGAGGACCGACGAAGAGGGAAGGCGTCTCCTGGAGTTGCTGGGAATGCCGTTCAGGAAGGGCTAGATCAGGTATGGCGAAACTTTCTAACATTGTTAAGTCACAGCGGCCCCCGAAGCATCCGGCGCAACAACACAACCGGTGCAAGCTGTGCGGGAGGCCGCGCGGTTTCATCAGGAAGTTTGGCTTCTGCCGCATTTGCTTCAGGAAGCTGGCCCTCTCCGGAGTGATCCCCGGGGTCAGGAAATCCAGTTGGTAGGGATATGACGAATGGTGACTGATCCGATAGCCGATATGCTGACGAGGATACGCAATGGTCTGCTGGCCAGGCATGATTTTGTTCTCGTGCCGCTCTCCCAGGGCAAGCTGTCCGTCGTGAAGATACTCAAGAACGAGGGTTTCGTTTCTGACTACGAGGTGCTGAAGAGCAAGCCGCAGCGCATGATCAAGATATATCTGCGCTATGTTGACAAGCAGTCCGTCATCGCCGGCATGAAGCGGGTGAGCAAGCCCGGGCTCCGCGTGTACGTGCGCCGCAAGGAAATACCCCGCGTCTATGGCGGCGTGGGGATATCCGTCCTTTCGACCTCGAAAGGGATCATGACCGGCAGGGAATGCTGGAAGCAGAATATCGGCGGCGAGCTGCTCTGCTACGTCTGGTAAGCGCATAACAGAGAGTGGAAGATGTCTAGAATTGGACGACAACCTATAGGGGTGCCCAGCGGAGTGACCGTTTCGATATCCGGGAACGACGTGAGCGTCAAAGGTCCCAAAGGCGAGATGAAGCGACACCTCCACGACATGGTATCGGTGAAAATGTCCGATGGCAAGGTCATTGTCGAGCCGCTTGGCGCGAGCAAACTGCACCGCTCTCTGCATGGCCTTTCGCGGACGCTTGTCGCCAACATGGTCGACGGCGTCAGCAAGGGCTTTGACAAGAGCCTGGAAGTGAGTGGCGTGGGGTACCGCGTGCAGAAGGCGGGGGAGGCGATAACCCTTCAGGTCGGTTTCACCCGTCCCGTGACGTTCGAGCCGCCAAAAGGGATTGCCTTCGCAATCGAGGGTACTAACAGGTTGAAGGTGCAGGGCGTGGACAAGGAACTGGTGGGGGCGACCGCTGCGAGCATTCGGATGCTCCGCCTGCGTGACCCATACAAGGCGAAAGGCATCAAGTACGTTGGAGAGCGGGTTCAGGTCAAGGCCGGAAAGGGCGGCAAGGCTACCGCTACGAAGAAGTAGGCTGAAATGTCGAAGCTTGACACACGGAAATCGAGGGAGTCACGTCACCGCAGGATTCGCGCGAAGCTTTCGGGCACGGCCGAGCGCCCCCGTTTGAGCGTGTTCCGCAGCTTGAACCACATCTACGCGCAGGTCATCGACGATACCGCCGGGCGCACCCTGGCGGCCTCATCGACGGCGTCGGTCAAAGAAGAGGGAACAGCGAGCAAGGGGAAAGTGGCAGTGGCCGAGCATGTCGGAGCGGCTATCGGGAAGGCAGCCCAGGAAAAGGGAATAACGCAGGTCGTGTTTGACCGTGGCGGGTACAAATATCACGGCAGGGTGAAGGCCCTGGCCGAAGCGGCCCGCAAGGCGGGCTTGAAATTCTAGTATCCGCAGGATGGCAGCGATTTAATGGATAGATTCAGGAGCCAGGCAAGTCAAGAATCGAAAGACATGGGTCTCACCGAGAAGCTGGTGCAGATACGCCGTGTGGCCAAGGTCGTGAAAGGCGGCAAACGGCTGGCCTTCAGCGCGCTGGTGGTGGTCGGCGATGGGACAGGACGGGTCGGCGCTGACCTGGGCAAGGCCCGCGAGGTGCCCGAGGCGATACGCAAGGCGGGAGCAGCGGCAAGGAAAAGCCTGGTCCGTGTGCCATTGATTGAAGGCACCATACCCTACGCCGTCATCGGGAGATACGGGTCGGCGCGGGTGCTATTGAAACCCGCCTCCCCGGGAACGGGCGTGATCGCTGGCGGCAGCGTCCGCTCCGTCCTCGATGCGGTGGGGGTAAAAGATATTCTCACCAAGTCGCTGGGTTGCTCCAATCCCACGAATGTAGTCCGGGCCACGATCAAGGCGCTGGGCAGCCTGGAGGTACCGGAGGAGGCAATCGCGAGGCGGAAAGGCGCGCCTACTGCGGAAAAAGGCGCCGAAAATGGCTAGGAAGCTGCGCGTAGTCTGGACGAAGAGCCAGATAGGATATCCGCCGGACCAGCGGGCCACGCTGCGGTCTTTAGGGCTACGCCGGCTACAGCAGGTGGTCGAGAAAGAAGACAGCCCATCGATCAGAGGGATGCTGCTCAAGGTGCGGCATCTGGTTGAGGTTGAGGAACTATCATGATGCAGAATGAGATAGCGCCTGCCGACGGTGCCCGGCAGCGCCGCAAGAGGGTTGGCCGGGGCGACGGCAGCGGACACGGGAGCTACTCTTGCGCTGGCTGCAAGGGGCAGAAGGCCCGCTCCGGCGGGCAGGCCAGGCCCGGTTTCGAAGGCGGCCAGTTGCCCATCATCAAAAGGCTGCCCGAGAAGCGAGGGTTCCACAATGTGTTCCGCACCGAGTACGCGGTGGTCAACATCAAGAGGCTGTCCGTGTTCCCGGCACAAACCGAGGTGACCCCGGAAGCCCTTGTCGGCGCCGGACTGATCGACAACCTGAAGCGTCCGGTCAAGGTGCTCGGCGATGGCGAGATTGACCGTGCGCTCACGGTGAAAGCCCACAAGTTTTCCGCAGCCGCGGAAGAACGGATCGTTGCCGCCGGGGGGCGGGTGGAGAAGCTGTAGGAATGAGGGGCAGAGCAGGAAGCAGGCCGAAGGCGATTCAGGCGATCATAGACGCGTTCAGCCTGCCCGACTTGCGGCGGAAGCTCGTTTTCACCTTCATCATCCTGGTCATTTTCCGCTTCGTTGCCCACATCCCGGTTCCCGGCGTCAGCCTGGGAGCGCTGAAGGAGCTTTTCCAGCAGAACCAGTTGCTGGGCATGCTTGACCTGTTCAGCGGCGGCGCGATGAGGAACTTCAGCGTCGCGGCAATGGGTGTGTATCCGTACATAACCTCGTCCATCGTGATGACTCTGCTGGTGCCGGTGATACCGAAGTTGCAGGCGCTGTCGCAGGAGGGCGAGACCGGCCGGCAGAAGGTCAATCAGATTACCCACTGGCTCACCATCCCGCTGGCCGCGCTCCAGGGCTGGGCCCAGTTGCGGCTTTTCCAGGGCCAGACGCCGCCGGTAGTGGCCCAGACTGATGTCCTGGGCACAATCGCGATAGTGGCCACCATGACCGCGGGCACGATGTTC
>JACPRR010000058.1 GCA_016189825.1 Chloroflexota bacterium | reverse complement strand
CTCGAGTCCTGGTTGGAGACCCACGAGCGGGCTTTCAAGGAGCTTCCGGACGACTGGTACAAGTACGTGAGGAGCCTCACCGATCTGCCGGTGGTGTCCCGTATGCGACTGGTCGTCGAATTGCTCACCAAGTATGGCTGGACGCTGGATGGATTGCAGGTGACAGGCATCCCGCATCCTGATGGCCGGAAGCTGCCCCAGAAGGAGTTCATCAAGGAATACAGCGCAATAACGCTGCCCAACACGAAGCTCCAACGCTTCTTCATCAGACCGAAGGAAAGGAGACTGCCATGAGCGTTTTGAAACCGAGGGACCTTGGCAAGTACGTCAAGAGCAAGAAGAACCCGTTGGTGATCACCGGCGCCCTGTGCGACGAGGTCGATTTTCCGGAGGCCAAGCGCAAGCTGCTGGATTTCGCGGTGGACATGTCCAAGAAACTGAAGGATCGGCCCATCGCTGCATGCGCCAATACCGTGGTGGGGCTGAAGCAAAAAGGTGTGACCAACACCAAGAAGATGTGGGTGGGCGAGATCGTAGAATACACCCGCGATCCCTGGATGGAGCCCATGATAAAGGACCGCCCCGATGTGCTGGTCTTCCTGGGCTATACCCCGCGTTCGATGGGCTGGTTGTGCTCCATGGCCAGGGACATTGACACTGTGGCCCTGGGCTACCAGGCAGTCGAACAGGCCACCCACTCGCTGCCGGATACGGTGTCATTCACGGACTACCGGAAGAACCTCGAGGAGTTTGTCAAGGCGCTATGACGGACACGGGCGGGCCCAGGGTAACGGAAGGGCCATTCCGGGCTTATGCCGCGAGCGTGGAGGACGTCCGCAAGGGTACTGAGACGTTCTTGCGGTCGGTCGGCTACGACCTGGCGTCACCGGATTACCTCGGGTTCGCCCGTCCAGATTTCCACGCCAGACGTAAAGAGGGTGATAAGACCTACGAGGTAGTCCTGGTGACGGAAGCGGGCATCGAAAAAGCTGTGGACGGATTCGTCAGGCTGGCGGCGATGAAGGCGTCAAAGGGGCCCGCTCCCGACTACGGCCTGGTGCTGCCTCCAATCAATGAATACCTGCTTCTTGAATGGCTTCAGAACGAGAAAGGCCGCAACTTCTATGAGCTGAAGCGACAGGATTTCATGCTCTGGATGTACAACCCAGTTGAGGAGGCGATGTGGTCGTGGGTAGGAGGGCCCAGGGACAAGGCGTTCGCTTCTCATTTCGTGTTGCCCGGTTTCTCACCGGACGTGATCGTCGGGCAAAGGCTGGCCTGGGTCATCGAAGAAGAGTTCGAAGAGGAAGAGAAGTAAACGTCACTGTCAGCGAGGCCTTCGTTTCCGCATAGCGCCTGACGGTCCGTTGAACTGAACTGAACGACAGACACGAGCCCCCGTGGTATCATTTACCGCGGGGGTTCTTCATTTAGAGGCTCAGCGCCATATGTCTAGCGAACAGGACGGCACAGCGCGGGTGATGGTCCGCGTGGGCAACAGGACAGAATTCGAGCTTTCGAGCGTGGTCCGGGACCTGAAAGGAGCGGACCCCCACGAGCTGAAGGCAGCCCTCGAACATGATGCGGTAGAGATGCGCCTGAACACAATAAGGGAGTTCAGGCTGGCGCCGTATGCCGATGCGCCGGACCTGTCCGAATGGGACCAGGACGTGTTGCTGGAGACCTGGCCTCCCCTCTACGCGGGAGGTGGCGAGAGTGCCGCTGAAAGCCTCAGGAGAACGTGTCTTGGCTGCACCAGCCAGATATCCACCGCACGCCAGGTGCTGGACTATGCTCTGTCCGTGTACGGGCCGGGCAAGGCCGTGGACCTGGGGAAGAACATGGATGCCGGTGACTTCACCTGGACCGGTGTCATGTGCGGCTTCCCTCCCGGGGACCTCCACAGTCTGGATCGGGCACTGTCCTACGCGGAGTCGCAGTTGAACAGGGCAAGGCTCGCCGCCGGCCAGGCTCACGCCACGAACGCGGACCTGGAAGGGCAGGCTTTCCATGCGGGCACGATGCTGCTGCTGGCCCAGGAAGTGCTGGAAACCATCAAGACCTCCCTGTTCGGGTTCACCACGGCGGCCAATCTTGGCCTTTCCGATATCGCCTGGTATCCCCCGCCCCATTTCACCGGACGTGGCGCCATGGAAAGTGGCAAGAAGGCGGTAGTCTTCATCGGGGACAATTTCATTCCCATGTGGCTGCTTGTTGAAGCCCTGAGAGCGAAAGTACTGACCGAGCGGTTCGAGGTGTGTGGCATCGGCCAGGCGGCTGACGACCTTCCTCGTTTTTATGACCGGGGGCGGTGGGTGGGCGCGATGACAAGGGCCCGGAAGGTGTTGCGAACCGGTGTCTTTGACATAATTGTGGGCAGCGATGGTTGCCTGGGCTTCGACCTGGTCGATGAGGCCAGGCGCACCGATTCCAGGCTGATATGGACGGGGAGTGTTGCGTTCGGTGGGCTGAAAGAACGTTCCTCCGATCCAGTTGATGCAATAGTGAGCGATCTTCTCAGTGGGGTTCCAGGCGTCTGGCTGCGGGACCCCCGGAGAGCCGCCGAAGTCACGTTTGCCCTCATGGAAACCATGAAGCAGCGCCCGGGCGGGTATGTCTTGGGCGAGGAGAAGGCAAGGGCAGAGGCTTCGAAATGCTCTGATGACTGCGATCTGTGCTCGTACGCCTGCCCCAGCGCTTTGCTGGTGAGCAGGGGCGTAAGGGCGCTGCGGGATGGCAACGGTTTCAAAGCGCTGGCCGAAGCCGAGAAAAGGTGTTGCCTGTGCCTGGAGTGCGACCGCTCATGCCCGGAGAAGATCGGTATCTCCGATCTGATGGTTGCGGCCTTCGCGCGGAAGGGGCCTGAAGATAAGTTCATCCTGCGTGGGGGGCGGGGAGGAGGCCAGCGGGCCGAAATGGCGTCCAATGATCTTGTGGCCAGGTCGGGCAGCAGCCCTGGTTGGTTTGGCGTTATCGGTTGCGGCGATGCCAACCCGGATGACGTGCAGTGGATTGCCAACGAGCTAGCTTCGCGCAACGGCATTGTGGCGATGGCCGGGTGCTCAGTGGGCGACATCGCCCATTTCCACGATCCGGATGAACAGAAATGGATCATGCAGAAATACCCCTTCTGGCTGCAGCCGAGGAGCGCGGCGAACCTGGGGGGATGCTCTGCCTGCCAGTTCCTGCCGTTGATAACGTTGAAGAACGCCCGGTCCACGGCGGGTGTGACTCACTACTCAAACTACGTGGAAACCGTGGCAACGACATTCGACCGGTATGCTTGTTGCACGATCGTGTGGGGGCCTTTGCCAGACAGGATGTATGCGATTGTAGCCGGGCTCGTCCGCAGCGGAGTGCCAGTGGTCGTCGGGCCGCTGGCTGGCAACGATTGGAAGCGCATGCTTCCGGGGAACAAGTGGGACTGGCGGCGGTATTGGGTATACGAAGCGCTGAGCCAGCGGAAGAGGTTCGTGGAACCGTCTCCCAAACACCTGATCATCCCTGCTGAGACCCGCGAGGAGGCAGTTAACATGGCCTGCTGCTACAATGTGAAACCAGCCCAGGGTTTCCGAATGACCTTTCTGGACGGCTACCTTGATACTCACCAGCAGTACTTCGGGGAGTTGCCTGACGATTGGCCGAGATATGTCAGGTCCCCTGGGGACCTGCCTATTGCCGGCAGAGCACGCTTCCTCGCCGAGCTGGAGGCAAAACACGGCTGGAAAAGAGAAGGACCGGTGATCAAAGAGATACCGTTGCCGGACGGCCGTACCGTGGACCAGAAGCAATATGTCAGGGAATACGGCGCGGGCGGCGCCCCGGTCACCAGGGTTCCAAGGCTTTGCGTCAAGCCTCTGCACCAGAAGAAGGAGTGAGTGGCGGCGAGAATGCAAGACGAAAAATGCTCAACCCCGAGGAAACCGGCCAGGAATTCCGTCGTGCGCCACGTCCGGAACGTGTTCATCGCCGGGACGCTGATAGCCGTTCCAGTTGCGGTCACCTACCTGGTGTTCAGGTGGCTTTTCGACACGCTCGACGGCATTCTACAGCCGATCATTGTGCTCACCGTGGGGCGCCCGCTGCCCGGCGTCGGGCTTGTCGGCCTGCTGGTGGTGGTCTATCTGCTGGGACTGGTTGCGGCCAACGTGTTTGGCCGGCGGTTGATCCGGGCCTTCGACGCTATGCTCTGCCGCTTGCCGATCGTCCAGTACCCTTATACCGCCGCTCGGCAAGTGGTCGACTCGGTCCGCAGCCTCCAGAAGGCCCCGTTCAAACAGGTAGTCATCATTGAGTTCCCCAGGGCTGGGGTGCAGTCCGTCGCTTTCGTCACCGGCAAGCCATTCCCGGTGGGTGGCGAGCAAAGAATCCCTGTATTTGTGCCCACGGCGCCCAACCCTATCAGCGGATTCCTTCTCCTGGTGCCCCCGAAGGACTTAATCGATACCCGCATGGCGGTCGATGAGGCGATGCGCATGGTCGTGTCGGGCGGGTTGCTGTCTCCTAATGTAATTCGGTTCTACGGGCCGGACCAGGCCATCGAGGATAGTGGACCGATCCAGAGCATCGACGTTCAGTAG
>JACPRR010000056.1 GCA_016189825.1 Chloroflexota bacterium | reverse complement strand
GCCTGGGTCTATGTATCGGCATTCATCGTCGTTCTCGGCGCGGAGTTCGGTTCGGAAAGCGCGAGGACCCACACTGATACCGTGAATACCAGAAAGAGACCGGTCCCATGAAGAAGGCCCTGATAGCGATCGCCATCGCCGTTGTGCTGGCGTTTGCCGGCATCGCAACCTATGTCGTGATTACATTTGTCCCGAAAACCGGCGACGCCGGCACGTTCCTGCCTGCGCCTACCCCGATCGGAGTACCGCCTCCGGCTGTGACCGGCGCGCCGGCAACCGCGCCAGCCCCGAAGGTCGCATTCACCCTCACGCTAGGCAATGTCAGCCAGTCCGGCCTCTCGGCAAATGTCACCGCCACGCTGACCAACAACGGCGCCGCGGACGCACACAACGTGTGGGCAAAGGTAGAGGCATTCGCGCAGGGATCGCGAGTGAAGGTGAACGGCGCCGACTACCTGCGTGTGGACGTCGGCGAGCTCAAAGCAAAGTCCGCCGTAACGCGGCAGGTGACTCTTTCCTTCAGCATCTTCGACGCTGCGAAGCTCGTCCAGAACGGGGGGCGCTTCGTCCTCACCGTCAACTCCGACGAGGCAACTCAACCCTTCTCCTACGACTACAAGCCGTAGTGACTCTGACTTGCCACTGTTGCTGTGACTACGGGTTCACCTGGCAACCTTGTGGTTTGCCAGCAACTCAAGCCCGGTGACCAGGGCAGAATGGTCAAGATCGGCCCCGCCCGCGGCAGCCACCGCGTTGAATATCTGGGCGGCAGTCGCCGTGTTCGGCAAGCTGAGTCCCAGTGAACGCGCCCCCTGGAGGGCGAGATTCAGGTCCTTCTGGTGCAGGCGGATGCGGAAACCAGGGTTAAAGTTGCGCTTGAGCATGCGCTCGCCGTGGATCTCGAGTATCCGGCTCTGCGCGAAACCGCCGAGAAGCGCCTCGCGCACCTTCGCCGGATCGGCCCCGGCCTTCGAAGCAAAGAGGAGGGCTTCGGCGACAGCCTGTATGTTGAGGGCCACTACTATCTGGTTTGCCACCTTGCAGGTCTGCCCGTCGCCGTTGCCGCCGATGAGGATGATGTTCTTCCCCATGAGCTGGAAGTACGGCTTTATTTCCTCGAAGACCGCCTGGTCACCTCCGACCATGATGGACAGCGTTGCGTTCTCCGCGCCCACCTGGCCGCCGGAAACCGGCGCATCGAGCACCTTCACGCCCATGGCGATCAGTTTCTTGGCGAACTCCTTGGTGGCGATGGGTGATATCGAACTCATGTCCACCACGGTGGAGCCCGGCCTCACTCCCTCGGCGACCCCGTCCTTCCCGAACAGCACCGCCTCCACGTCCGGGGTATCCGGGACCATGATGAAGACAATGTCCGACGTCTGGGCAACTTCCTTGCTGGTCTTGCAGGCTTGCGCCCCCTTTGCCACCATCTCCTTCACCCCGGCGGGATTAACGTCGAATACCTGCACCGAGTGTTTTGCCGCCAGCAGGTGTCCGGCCATGGGTTTCCCCATGATCCCCAGTCCTATGAAACCAAGCTTCGCCATTAGCTCACCCCTTTCTTCAAGTAGGGCTTGACCCAGCCAAGCCCGTCTTCTGTCTTCCCCGCGGGCTTGTACTCACAGCCAATCCACCCGTCGTAGCCGCTCTCATCGATGAAGCGGAACAGGTTCGGGAAGTTGATTTCTCCGCTGCCCGGCTCGTGCCTGCCCGGCACATCGCCGAGCTGCATATGGGCTATCCGTTTGACATTGTCCCGGATAGTCTGCGTCAGATTTCCTTCCATAACCTGCATGTGGTAGATATCATACTGCAGCCAGGCATTCGGGTGATTTACTTCCTCGAGCAGCTTCACCACGTCCTGCGTGTGCACGAGATGGAATCCTGGCGCATCCCGGCTGTTCAGCGCCTCGACCAGCAACCTGACGCCTGCTTTGTCGAGCGTCTGCGCGGCGAAGCGCAAGTTGCTGACCATCGTCTCACGCACCTTGTTGGCCGGAACACCCGCCGGCGTGATCCCGACCAGGCAGTTCACCCGCGAGCACTTCAACGCTTTAGCGTATTCCACGGACCTGCCGACGCCTTCTTGGAATTCCGCCTCCCGGCCCGGCAAGCAGGCGATGCCCCGCTCGCCCTTCTGCCAGTCTCCCGCCGGCAAGTTCAGCAGCACCTGCTCAAGATGGTGCTTGTCAAGGAGCTCTGCAAGCTGCCCCGCCTTGAACTCGTAGGGAAACATGAACTCGACGCCCTTGAAGCCGGCCTGCGCCACTCGCTCGAACCGCTCCAGGAAACCGACCTCTCCAAACATCCAGGTCAAGTTGGCACTGAACTTAGGCATAATGAGACCCTCCTATTGCTAAGATGGCACAGGCGTCTCTGTCTGTGCGCCTCAGACCGATAACAGGCTCGCCCACGCAACCAAATGCTAGCCAACCAACATCCCCTCAAGAGCGGAGTCACCCTCTCCCTGGCCCCCTCCCATCGAGGGAGAGGGACGGGAGGCCTCTCCCTTTTCTAGAGCATGCCCTGGGCCCTGCTGAAGGGGGAGAATGACAGGGATTATTAACCCTTTCCTATCGCCGCCACGAAAACCTGTAATCCCCCTTGGTCCCCCTTTAGAAAAGGGGGAGAATCGAACTTCACAGTATTGCGCGAAACAGCACCAGCAAGTGCTAGACGGGCGTTTTCGCCAGCATTTCCAGGAAAGCTCCCACCCGGGTCTTGATCTGCTCGGCGCCGCCGGCGTCGTACCCGCGGGCAATCCTGGTCAGCGGAATCGCGGCCCGGCCAAGCTCCCTGACAAGGAACGGCGCGCGCCAGCGCCTGGCGGGAGAAAACGACTCGTAAAGCTCGATAACCCCGTCGCACCGCCAGTCACGCGCCCATTCGATGATCTGCTGGATCTGCTCCTCCCAGTTGAACCCGACCGGATCGGCCGGTCGCCAGCAGTAGCGATGGGCTATGGCGCTGACCGGGTCGTCGGCGTTCTCATCGACAAGCCTGTGGAAATAGCGGCTGCCGGTATCCAGATCGTCCATCACGACCTTGCATCCCTCGCCCTCGATGATCTCGATGAAGCGTGGGTTATCGAGCATATCCGAAGAAACCATGATGCGGGGCTCGGCCCTGGTATGCGGCAGCACCCTGCTTTCGATGTAGGGCAGCAGCCTCTCGAGCCGGTTGTTGAAATCCGCCTTATCCATGACCGTGGAAGCGGTCACAATGCCCAGGACCTCGGCGCCGGTTACCGGGGGCGCCGCACGCTTCCGCAGCTCGTACAGTCGCAGCAGCAGGCGCCGCGTCTTGTTGTACACCTTGACCGCCTGCCACAGCCTGTCGTTGGTGATCCTGGTCCCGGAGAAGTCTTCCAGCGAAGAGATGATCTGCGCCATTTCGCGGCAGAAATACCTCTCCATGATCTCGCTCTTGCTTTTAGGCGCAGTGAAGGTAGCGGTGAACGCGGGCTTGGATACGTACACCCAGGTATCGAACACGCGTCTGCGGTCATCGTCCCAATCCGAATCTACGACGCCGTCAAGGAACTCCATCTGACCACGGAGAAGCGCCTCGAGCGCGTGTGTGCAGTAGCGACAGGAGTCCATGTCCCGGTATACCGTCGCCTTGCCGAGATTCGAGTCCCAGGTGCCG
This sequence comes from Chloroflexota bacterium, assembly GCA_016189825.1. Taxonomy (GTDB): domain Bacteria; phylum Chloroflexota; class Dehalococcoidia; order JACPPY01; family JACPPY01; genus JACPRR01. The sequence continues at coordinate 4,806 of JACPRR010000056.1, read as the reverse complement.
GTGACGCGCCAGGGCAGCATGCCCGCAGCGTAGATGACTTCCTCCGGCGCGTAGGTGCACAGGAGGCCGATTACTTTCCTTCCGTCGCTCTTCGCCTGAAGGGCGAACTTCCTTCTGTTTTCCGGACTGTTCCCCTGCACGAGGGAAACCAGTTCCCTCTCAAGGGCTTCCATGTCCGCCATGCCGGCATTTCCTCCGTTATTGGACTCTACGCAAGCCGGGGCCCTTGCTATCCCTTGTTGGCAATGCACATGTCAATGAATTCTTCGAGCTTCTTGTTCATGTTGATCGTGCCGGCCTCAGTCGCGAAGTGCTCTCTGCCTTCGAGGTCCAGCGTCGGGATCCCCAACTCTTCCTTCAACCTCTGTGCGGTGATCCTCTTGAGGTTTATCGTCGGTATACAACCGACCTGGAGGAAGTCGACCACCGCGTCTATTTTGAGGTCGCGACAGGCCTTGATCAGCGGATCAACCCAGTCCGTCGAGGGCCCCGCCCACGTGTTGGTGTTGAAGAACCTGGCCATCTCTTCCAGCGGGTTCAGCTTTCGCCCGTACTTACCTTCATCACCCAGGTCGTCACGTATCAGGCCAAAATAATGCGCCGCGCGCCCGTAGTGGAACCAGGGGATGCTGACTCCCTTCTTGCTCAACAGATCGAAGGTGGACCGCCCGTAGGGTCCGGTAGCAAGCCAGGCAATACGCAGCTTCTCTTCGCGTACCCCACCGATACCTTTGTCAGCTCGTTCGAACATCTCGTCGCGATAGGCTTTGGAATACTCGACAACCCTGGCGGGATTGGGATAACGGCTCGGCATCGTCATCAAACGGAAGCTGTCCTGCGGGGAAATGGGACAGGGCACCCTTTTTCTCAACTCGTACGTATCGCGCAGATAGTATAGCGACTGCTGGTCCGCTTCCATCAGCTCTATGAGCTTGCTCTCGTCGTACTTGATCCCGGGGACGCTCTTCTCGGCATACTCGATGAGCGCCGCCTCCTGGTCTGCTATGCACCGGATATTCTCGTCCCCATTGTTGTTCAGCCGCGCCAGCTCAAGAAACAGGACTCCGGTGAACTTCGCTGCCGCCATAAGCGACCAGCGTTCCGGGTCGCAAGGGATGCGTCTGGCCGCCATGAGCCTGGGGATGGGCACCTCGCCGCTGAGGAAGAGGCCAAGGGCCGTGATTGTGCGGTCACAGGTCTGGTCCGGAAACCCGAGCTTGTTGATTGCGATGTCGTAGTACTTCTGCGGGTTTGATACACGATCCCCCCAGGCGATGTATCCCTGCGCCTCGAATCCCATCGCCTGGAGTATGGAGTCGATGGAGTCGGAGACCGCAAACGGCTTGCCCTGCTTCCACGCCTCCAGGACGTGCAGGTAGCGCTCAAGCTCAAGTTGATATCTCAGCTTGGTGCACTTCAGAAACTCCGGGCGGGGATTCTGCTCAATATTCCTCACCCTTCTCTGTAGCTTCTGGACCTGCTCGTCAAGGAACATTCGTTGCCCTCTCTGGCGGGGGACTGGTCGCCCGCGGCGCTGTCGTGTTGCCTCCTGGTAGTTGCAACCAGGTGCTAGCTCTTGAAATCCTTGTCCCTGGCCTCGAGGGCCGCTTTGAGCCCCTTCTCCTTGAGGTCCTTGTCAAAGCCCTCGTTCGCAGGGGTGGCATGCCCGTAGGCATGAAGCTCCAGGACATAGTTAAGCGCGTTCTTGAACCCCATCATCTCGAAGGTCCTGTTTGTCGCAATCTTGTGGAGATTGATCTGTTCCGACGGCATACTGTCGATCTTTGCCACCAGTTTGTTCACTTCCTCTTCCAGCTTGTCCAACGGCACGGCCCTGTTGATCATGCCGATGCGTTCAGCCTCTTTTCCGCTGATCGAGTCACCAGTGAACAACAGCTCCTTCGTCTTCATCGGCCCGAGGTGCCAGGGCCACAGGTGCTGCGCCCCCACGCCGGTCCGCGCAATCGGATACCCGAAGCTGGCGTCCTCGGCGGCAATGACGATATCGCAGAACATGGCCAGGCCGAGTCCGCCCGCCAGGCAATAGCCGTGCACCTGGGCGACGACCGCCTGAGGAAGCTCCCACAACTGCAACCAGCGGTCCATGTTGATCTTCCCGGTCGTTCTCATTTCCAGCAGGACCTCAGAGGCGGACATGCCCTCATGCGTCGGGCGTTCCGGGTCTTTCCAATCGTAGCCGGCGGTAAAGGTCCTGCCCGCGCCTTTTACCACCAGCACTTTGAGCGCCTTGTCCTGGCGGACGTCCGATATCGCGGCATCGAATTCGCGGAGAAGCGCGCGGCTCATTGCATTCATCTTTGTCGGACGGTTCAAGGTGAGCCGGGCGATTCCGCCACTCTTCTCTAATATGATGTACTCGTAGCTCATGTTGGTCCTTTCTCCTGCCATGGCTGGGCAGGCCGTCGACACAGCGATCTCAAATGATTGTCCCGGCTTCTTTGAAGCGGGCGAGGTCTTCCCAACTGTATTTGCCGACGTCCAACAGGACTTGCTCGGTATGCTGGCCCAGCTCGGGCGCGGGCTCCCTTACGCTCAGGGGCGTCTTGTCCATTCTGACCAACGGGCCGACGCCCCTGACATTCTGTATCTGCTGGTGAGGGCACTTCACCACGTAGCCGTTCTCGAGGACCTGGGCGTCGGTGGCAACCTCGTCGAGGGTCTGGACCACAGACCAAAGCAGGTTGTGCCTGGAAAGGATCCCTACCCACTCATCCTTGGTCTTCTCCGCAAAAACCTTCTCCAGCGCGGCTATGACTTCCCCCCTGTTCTTCGATCTGGCCGCCATGGTAGCAAAGTTGGGCGCGTTCTGGAGGTGCTCGATGCCCGCCGCTTTGCAGAATTCGGGCCAGTAGCGGTCACCCTGGCTCATGGCAAACACCAACCACCGGCCGTCACGCGTCCGATAGGTATTGCGCAGCGGGTTGCCAACGTTCTTGCGAGTCATCATCGGGGACATCTCCTGCGTCCCCATGTAGTATGACAACTCGGTGCCGGACAAGTATACCCCCGCGGCAAGGAGGGAGGTTTCAATGTGCTGGCCGACGCCGGTCCGGTCTTTAGCCCGCAATGCCAGCAGCACGCCGTATGCCAGAAGCAGGGCTGTGGTCTTGTCTACCGGATTGTATCCGGCCATCATGCCATAGCCATCGAGATCGCCGACCAGGCTAAGCACGCCACCCTTCGCCTGGCCGAGCAGATCAAGCGCCGGGCGGCCAGCCTCAGGGCCCCTCGTCCCGAAACCGGCGCCGTGCGCGTAGATGATCCGTGGGTTCACCCTGGCCAGCGCAGGATAGTCCAGCCCCTTCTTCTTGAGGGAGAACTCCCGCAAGTTGGACACAAACACATCCGCCTTTTCGACGAGCCGGTAGACTATCTGCCGGGCGGCCTCGTCCTCCAGCCTTAAGGCCACCGACTTCTTGTTGCGGTTGTAGTACTCGTGGCTCCAATTGTGCGTGTTCGCGGCGCGGCCTTTGCTGACCCGTCCTTCCGCACCCCGTATCGGGTCCCCTCCCGGCAAACCCTCGATCTTGATGACCTCGGCGCCCGCTTCGGCCAACATTTCCACCGCGAGCGGCCCGGCGTGAAACCCGCATAGCTCGATGATTCTGACGCCGTCCAGCGGCCCCGGCAAAGCAGCGGCGCCCTGAGACGACTGTTCCTTGTGCATAGTTTTCGCCATTAGCTCGAAATCCCTCGCGTCTACCCAGACAATCCGGACAGGGTCGGTATGATCTCGCCAAGCTCGTCCACCGTCCAGGCCCCGCTCTTGCGGATGAAGACCGGGGCGGCCGAAAGCTTGAACGGCTTCGTGTAGAGGCAGATGTCCCCTGCCGACGCATAGAAGAACCTGTCGGTCAAGCCGGCAGCCGCATCTGTGGCGAGGTATACCACCATGGGCGCAACGAAATCCGGGCCCGGCCTTTGCAACGTGGGCATGTTGTCGCTGCGGTCACGCGTGGTCAGGTCTCTGGGAAAGCCCTGGGTGACTGCCGCAGGCAGAATGGCATTAACCGTGATATTGAACGGCGCCAGATCGTGCGCGAGGGCGCTGGTGAATCCCATGACGCCCGCTTTCGCCGTCGCATACGCCAGGTGGCCCTTGCCCACGAACGCCCCGCGGGAAGAAAAGTTGATGATCCTCCCGCTCTTCTGCTGCATCATGTGGGGCACGGCCGCCCGGCAGCAAGCGAAATGGCCTTTCAGATGCGTGTCCAATGTCGAGTCCCAGTCATCCTCGGTAAGCTCGAGGATGGTCTTCCCCATGGGTCTGCCGGCCACGTTCACCAGGATATCGATCCTGCCGAAGTTGTCGATCGCGGTCTTTACTATGCTCTCGCCGCCGGCAAGGGTGGCCACACTATCGTGATTAGCGGCCGCGGCCCCGCCCTCCTGCTTGATCTCCTCGACCACTTTTTCGGCCGTGAATGACCCATCGGTCTCGCGTCCGAAGTCGTTTACCACCACCTTCGCCCCTTCGACAGCCATCAGCTTGGCTATACCGCGCCCGATGCCGCGCCCGCTGCCGGTTACGACGGCGACTTTACCCGCAAGATTCTTTGGCATTGCTCTTTCCTCTAGTCCTTTCTTCGCGGCCGTATGTGATAGGGCATTCAATCTTGTGCAGCCTTGTTCGGGCCCGGCCGCCGGCCCTCATGGCTGACTCCTCATGCCTGGCTGATCAGCACCTCATCCCCGTCCCAGGAGAACCGAGCGTTCAGGTCCTCGGTCTCGGATATCTGTTTGACGTAGTCAAACACCTCTTGCGCCCTGGGGTCAGTCCGGGTG
>JACPRR010000055.1 GCA_016189825.1 Chloroflexota bacterium | reverse complement strand
GCGACCCGCTGAAGAGTCTCGCCGCTGAGCGTGGGGTAGGCATACGCCAGCCGGTTCGGATGAGAGGCCCGGGCGTCTTCGAGGGTTTAGCCAGGCTCAGGCCGGACTTAATGGTCATGGCCTTCGTCACCGATATCGTGCCCCAGAGCATCCTGGCGTGCCCCCGGTTGGGGACCATCCAGTACCATCCGTCCCTGCTCCCGAGACACCGCGGGGGCAGCGCCATTAACTGGGCCATCATCTCCGGTGAAACGAAGACCGGTCTGACCATCTTTTGGCCCGACACCGGCATCGATACCGGCCCCATCCTCCTCCAGAGGGAGGTTGACATCACCCCAGACGACACCTTGGGCTCCCTGTACTTCGGCAAGCTCTTCCCCACGGGTGTGCAGGCCCTTCTGGAGGCTGTGACCCTGGTCAGGGAGGGCAAGGCCCCTCGCATACTCCAGGACGAATCGCAGGCCACCTACGAGAAGCGCTGCGAGGAGTCCGACGCCATCGTCGACTGGTCTCAGCCGGTTTCCCGGGTCTACAACCTTATCCGGGGGAGCAACCCGCAGCCCGGCGCCACCACCTACCGGTCGGGACAGAAGCTCAAGCTCTACGATGCGCAGAAGCGGGAAGGTGTGCCGGGTGGCGTCCCAGGGGAGGTGGTGACGGTCGGCGAGCAAGGATTCGAGGTGGCGGCTCCAGGCGGGCTCATTCTGGTGAAGAGGGTACAGCCGCAGGGCTCGGACAAGATGAGCGCCGCCGAGTATGTACGGTCTGCCGGCCTCAAGGTGGGAGAGAAGCTATCCGGCAAGTTTACTCCGCAAGCGGGAGGAGGCAAGCGCGCGCAGTGCTAATGAGCGCCCAGGTCCTCTTCGGCTTTGTCCAGCAGTTGTGCCCAATTTGCTGGCAGCGCTATTCTCTTGCTCACCGGCGCAATGGGACAGCAACCGACCCGCATCCAGTAGCAGTGCCCTGATTGCTCTCCTCCAGCAACCACTAGCATCATGTTGTCCGGGCCGGCGGCAAGCGGCCAGGCCCCATCCGGTCCGGCGAATGCTTTCATGGTATCAGACGCTCGCCGGTAGAGCAGCGTGTCCGACTTGACGGCAGCAAGGGGCACTTTCGTGTTTTCCCACAGATAGGCTTTCACCTTTCCTTTGGACCATCCGTTGGCGGACAGGCCGCGGGCGATTTCCCTGGGCACAAGGGCTATTCCCGGCACGCTCTTCTCGGAATAGTGCGTGAACACATTACCGTAGTCGGCCCCCATGATCCGTACGAACTTGTCAAGCGTCTGGAGCGCGACGTCCTCAGTGGATGCCTGAGTAGTGGAAATATTGGTAGCGCTGGCCAGGGCGTGGACGGTGGCTATGTTGCTGCCAGCGCGGAATCCCCTTTCGACACTCAGTGGCTCCCAGTCCGCGGGAAGGCCGTCCTCGTCTTCAGCGAATACGACGTTGGCGTACCTGGCAGGCCCGCCGAATGTTGCCATTGTGCCGGATCCAGGCACCGCTCCGCCGACGTCTTGCTGCATTAGCCTCATTGCGCGGCCTATGCTGGCCCCCGCGGGATGCGAAGGGTCTGGCCCCAGGCAACCGTAGCCTGAGTTCAGCCTGATCTGCTTCGCCACCGGTCCGCTTACGACCACCCCAATGAACACCGAGCAAGTAGTCGTCTGTGTCATCTCCGGCCTCAGCAACGGATCGGTCAGACCCTGCTCCGCTGCGATAAGCACAGGCATGTATTCCGGACGGCCGCCTGTCATAGCCAGGGCGATAGCCGCGGCTTCGACCGTTACCAGCCTGCCGCTGGGGGGCATCTTCCCGAGCAGCGTACCAGGCGCCAGGTCTGTTCCTGTCAGTATCCACCTCACGTTGTCCTCGGTCGGCGGCACTAACGGGAGCCCGTCGCCCCACTTGTTCCTCAGGAACAGGGAGTTCATCCTGGCGGCAGCCTGGGGATAGTCTTCTGCCTCGATCTCCAGTTTGTCGGACGTGCGCGTGACCTTCTGCGGAGCGGCCGACCATCTTGTGAGGCCGTCTACGATCTTCTCGATGTTCTCTTCGAGAGGAGTCAGGTCGCTACCCGGCAGGAACATCTCGATAGGGAACTCGCGTTGGGCCGCATCGAAGGAGAACCCTGCCTGTCCAAAAGCGGCGCTGACCACGGAAGAAAAACCCTTGCTGGTGATCGAGAAAGTAGGTATGCCCTGCTTTTCAACCAGGGCCAGAGCACGGCCGACGACCGTGGAGCAGCCGCCTCAGGCCGAGTTGCCTCCGATAACGGCGTGGCATCCTTTTGCCGCCACCATCTCGCCGATCTGGTCGATATCGATCTCATGGACGCCTGCAGGCATGTCTGTGTAAGGCACGAATCTTATGTCAGGGAATCTTTGTTTAAGCAGCTTCCGGATCAATGGGAAGGTCCGTGAGTCCTCCCACATCCCGTTAGATACTTCGCCAATGGTCTTGCCTTTGAGGTCGGCCAGGCGCGGAGCGTGCGGAAGACTGCTGGCTTCAACGGGGGATCCTGTCGGATAGAAAACCTCTAGCTTCATCTTCTCATTCCGTTTCCAACGATCCGACTTACTCTATCACCTCGCAGGTATGGTCTGCTGCGCTCGCACCAGCGGGTCTCTTCGTTCAAGCCATAGTGTATCATATTTGCCGGCGGAACCCTGCGAGTGATAAGCTGCGAAACGCGAGAGTTTCGACGAGCAAGCGCAGCCGAGCAAAACCACCGCAGCTTCTGTGGCTGCGTCCAATCACAGGGACACACTGGCGATAGTCTTCGGAGCTTGAGCGTATTCGGCGAGAGTTCTGCCAGCTTTGCGAAGGACGCGTCGGCTAATACAAACGCCCTAGAATCTGTGGCATGGCGCACAGGCAGGGACGCCTGTGCCACGCATAGAGATGCAACATCACTTTAGTTCGCTTGTATGAGTAACGGGAGGAGCAGCATGACTGAAGGGAAAAACCGCAGAGTAATCATCTTCGGGGCGGGGGCCATCGGGTGCGTGGTGGGGGGCCACCTTTCGCTCACAGGCACAGAGGTAATCCTTGTCGGTCGCCCGGGACATGTAACTGCAATCAGGGAAAAGGGTCTCAAGTTCATAGCGCCAAACGGGACTCAGGTGCTGCAGCTTCCAGCAGTCACCGAGCCACGGCAAATCGAGTTCCGGCCTGAAGACGTGGTATTCCTGTGCGTGAAAAGCCAGGACACCGAGGGCGCCATGCGCGACCTTCACGCCGTGGCCAGGGGTTCACCTGTTTTCTGCTTTCAAAATGGCGTTCGCAACGAAGAAATGGCCAGCAGATTTTTCTCCAACGTATACGCGGTAGCGGTAAGAGTGGGCGGTATTTTCTTGAATGACGGTGAAGTAATAGCCCGCAAAGACCCGCCGGGCGCGCTGGTGATAGGACGATATCCTGACGGTACCGATGACCTGGTAGATTCTGTGGCCAGCATGCTGCGAAAGGCCGGGTTTTTTGTCCTCGTCTCACCCGAAATCATGCCTTACAAATGGGGAAAACTGATGAAGAACTTGCCGCCTATCGTGACGGCGATAACTTATGCCAAGACGGGCATTGACCATATAACCGACGCCCTGTTCCAAGAAGCAGAAGAAATAATGGCGCAAGCCGGACTGCGCTGGGTCCGGGAAGAAGAGATCTTGAAACAGGTACCGGCCGTTCATATTCAGGGTCGGAGCATGGTTGTTGAACCGCACAGTTCAACCTGGCAAAGTCTGGCACGCGGGCAGGGTACAACAGAGATTGACTATCGAAACGGCGAGATCGTCCGCCTGGCCGAAAGCCTGGGCAG
>JACPRR010000050.1 GCA_016189825.1 Chloroflexota bacterium | reverse complement strand
GAGCCTTTCCAACCCACGGAGAGTATTCGATAGAGTGTCCGCTTGAACCCTGATGTCTTCTTGCCCAGCCTGTCCCGGCATAGCGCCAGGTCCGGTATCATGGGCAGGAACAGGTAAATGGCGCTGCCGGTAAGGTAGGTGCTGATAGCGAGTATGTCCCAGGTAATAGGCGAGGACCAGCGGCCCCACTGGATGATGTAGAGCACGCGCTCGGGACGACCCATGTCGATAACCGGCATCAGGCCGCCGACTGATAGTGCGACCACGGTGATGAACTCCGCCATGCGCGTCACCGGCGTGCGCCAGCCGGCCTGGGTCACCCTGAGAATTGCCGAGATAAGCGTGCCGGCATGGCTGATGCCGATGAAGAACACGAAGCTCGCGATGTACAGGCCCCATGAGATGTAGTCCCTCATGCCGGTGACGACGAGCCCGTTACGGTATTGCACTGAGAACGCGTAGATGCCCCAGGCCACGATGAGGGCCAGTCCTAGCACTACGACTCGATAGATCGGGCCGGTCTTGGTCAACGGCGCCAGCACCGTCCTCTCCAGCCGCTCGCCGAACTGCTCGTGGGTCTTGCCTTCAGCCGCGCTCATGACTTCCCTCCCCAGGGCCAGGTGACCTGTTTCAAGCCGTTCTGGTACGGTGACCGGCCAACCGCCTCGCCATGCCCGGGTATGTAGTACACGCGGGGCTGCGTGTTAAGTTCCTCCTTGAGGCGGAACCCCTGGTTGTGCGCCAGGAATGTCGAGACCTGGATGACCTCCTTCGTATTGGTGGCAAGGTCCTCCTCGAGGTCGCCGTAGTAGATCGCCTTACGGGGGCATCCCGAGGCGCAGTAGGGAACGAGCCCTGTCCTCGCCAGGTTCTGGCAGAAGCTGCACTTCATTACCGTCCCCTTGATGGCAGGTGTCTGCATGTCCAGGTCGTATTTCTGCGTTGCCGCCGCGGCAGGCTGCTTGGGCGTACCCCAGTTGAAGAAGCGCCGCGAGTAGGGGCACGCCGCCATGCAGATGCGACAACCAATACAGCGCTGCTGGTCGATCAGCACTACCCCTTCAGGTGTGGCAAAGGTGGCGCCTACCGGGCACACATTCAGGCACGGGGCGTTCTGGCATTGCATGCACGGCGCGGGAAGGAAGTAGGTGCCACCTCTAGGTAAGTCGTATTCGAAAACCTGAATGAACTGCATGCCCTCTGGCAACTGGTGGCCCAGTATGCATGCCTGCGTGCATTGCGGCGCCATGTTCAACCCAATACAGCCGTCACAGCGCCGCAGATCGATTATCATCGTCCAGCGCCTCAGCCTCTGTGCAGTCGCTGCGGCGTTTGGCTGGACCTTATCGGCTGCGCTGGCGAACTTGGGGATGATGAGGCTCGCGGCTGCCAGACTGGCGCCGCCCACTCCCATCCATTTCAGCAGTTCCCTCCTGGTAAGCAACGAGCCCATGTTTCCCACTGTCCTCCAACTCTATTGACGCTTGCCGTTGAGAGCGTTCAGGATGTCAAGCGGCACCGGTATGATAGTGCTGTTCCGTTCCCCCGCCATCTCAACCAGCGTTTGCAGATAGCGCAGGTGCACGGCAACCGGCTCGATGGACAGGGTATGCGCCGCTTCCCTGAGGCTCTCCGCCGCCTGGCGCTCGCCCTCGGCATGAACAATCTTGCCGCGCTTTTCCCGTTCCGCCTCGGCCTGCCTCGCCATAGCCCTCTGCATGCTTTCCGGCAACAACACGTCCTTGACCTCGGCAACAGTCACCCGTACACCCCACGGCCCTTCCGTCTGCTCGTCGATGATGTCGCGCAGCCTCTGGTTTATCTTGTCCCTGTGCGCCAGCATCTCATCGAGCTCCGACTGGCCGAGCACGCTCCTCAGCGTGGTCAGCGCGATCTGCGTGCTCGCGCTGATGAAGTCCTCAACGTTCATCACGGCCTTGGTCGCATCCACAACGCGGAAGTACACCACCGCGTCCACTTTTATGGTGACGTTGTCTTTGGTTATCACTTCCTGCGGCTCCAGCGTGATTGCCAGTATGCGCGTGTCCACCTTTATCAGCCGGTCAACGACGGGGATCATGAAATTGAGCCCGGGGTTGCGCATCTCGACAAAGCGCCCGAATCTCAACAGGATGCCCCTCTCCCACTGCCGCACTACCCTCACCCCGAGTGTGAACCAAAGCACCAGAACCACCAACGCAATGATCCCGTAAACAATTGCCATGACAACCTCCGTTAGCTTTGAAATCCGGCCGGTCTGGCCGGATGCTGCGCCAAACCTAGACCACCATCAGCCGCTCGCTGATCAACACGTGCCTGGTCTCCTCAAGCCTCGAAGCGACGACGCCGATGAGCCGCTTCAACAACTCGTAGCCTACCCGCTTATCCTCGTCGAGCAAAGACCTGAGCTTGCCCGCGTCGACGGCGACCACCCGGGTGGGCTCCAGGCACACCGCCATCAACGTGTACAGGTGAGGCTCCACCAGCGCGGACCAGCCGAACGCCTCATTCCTGGTGACAATATCGACGGAGACGCGCCGGCCCACCCTGGACTGGTTCGGCAATTGCATCTGCAGCGCGACCTTACCGCTTTGCAGCACGTAGAGCTTCTGGGAGCTTGTGCCTTCCGTGAAAATCGTCGCGCCGGCCTGGTAGTCCTCCACGCTGCTGAACTTTTCTATTTGATCGAGGTCGGCGTTGCCAAGTGTGCAGAAGACCCCGCATTCCTTGAGAGCGTTCTTCATTGTCATAAACACATACCCCTTTCCCGGATCGCTCAATCCCCCTTCAATCCCGCGCAGCTCTGGCCCGCGCCGACGCCACCAGCTTCCCGGCAAACCCGAGGAGCAGCGTTGCCGCCCCGCCGGCCGCGAGGGCAATGCCGGCGCCCGCGAGCACCAGGGTAACCATCAGCCCCAGCCCACCCATGATTCCCAGACCACCGCACAGCACCAGTTTGTCCGCCACCTCCGCAAGCGTGGCACGTGTGACAACCGCCTCTCCCAGCTTGATGCCCCCGAACACGAGCCTGCGCGCTGCGGGTGTCCCCGCCATCAGGTCGTGCAATCTAACCGGCATCCGGGCGCCGGCAGTCTCGCCGTACACCCATAGCTGGGGATCGCCGGGGCCTGTCGCAGCGGCTTCCGCAGGTTGCGGGTTGGACACCAGCACCGCAGCGACAGAAGGCAGCTCGTGCGAAATATTCACCGCTGTATCCAGCCCACTCATCCGGGACAAGCGCTGCGATTCATGCCCGGCGATATAGGGCAACTCAGGGTCGACCAGTGCCACCTGGGGCCTCAGTTGCCGGGCCAGCGCCAGCGCCCGCAAGGAGTTCTCCGCCTGGCCGACGACCACAGCCCCCGGCTCCCGTTCCACCACACCGGCAAGCATCTGGCGAAACTCCGGACGCTCCGATGCCACGACCACGCGCAAAGTCGAATCGCTCATGCCTCCACCTCCAGGCGAAATCGTAACGGTACCTTGTAGATTCAGTATAGGCGCGAACAAGCCCGATTAGAATCCGTTGTACGATGGGAGTGGAGGATGTTGACCTATCGATTCGATAATACTGTGGCTATGGTAGCGGAATACTTGGAACAGAGTATTCAGTTCAGTCAAAAAGCCCCTTGGGCTGTCGTTAGTACGAAAATACCGCCTCCGAACCTATCCCTTGATGGGAGAGGTTAGGTGAGGGTGAAACTGGTCGCGGGAAGCCCTTTCTCTTTAGTTCTCTCCCACCAGGGGAGCCTTGTATCAAAAGTGCTCTTATGTCATTCTGAGCGCAGCGAAGAATCCGAACTCGTTTCGCTACAGATACGGATTCTTCAGCCCTCCGCAGGGGCGGAGTGGCTTCAGAATGACATTTGATACAAAGCTCACCAGGGGAGAGAAGCGGGTATTTTCGTAGCAATGACACTCACCGGGGGCCTTTCCCCCATGGCGTATGCCATACGCCCCTACGGCCACCCTGCATGCCGCGTCGCTACGGGGATATGGAAATCCTGCCAGGGACCTGTTTCTCGGCCAGGCGTGGTCTCCCTCAGGAGCTGTGGCTGAGCTTGAACTGGAACTCCTCTTCCATGTCGGCGTGCTTGCGGGCAGCCTCCAGGAGCAACCGCATCGAGGCCAGGTACTCCTTGACTTCCGGCCTGTCCCTGGTGACGTCCTGGTCGGACGAGGCCAGTTCGCGGGCCCTATCGTACATCTGCCTCAGCTCCCCAAGCAGCCTGTGGTGGTCCAGGAGGAGGCTTGCCGCAGCCTTCTCGGCGCCACCGTGCGCCCTGGCCGCCTGGAGATAGGCCTTCTCTTCAGCGACGCAATGTCTCCTGATGCCCCATTCGAAGGAGGCGAGCACCTCGGCAAGCCCCGGCAGCATCAGCGGTTCGGCCGCGGCCTGCTCCACCCGCTGGGCCACGGTGAAAGCGCCTTCGAGCACGTCGAGCTCGCCGCTGATCAGGGCCAGCCGCTTGGTCTCGCGGGCTATCTGCTGGCGGTCCCGGGCGGACGCCCCGCGCGCCACCGCGTAGCGCAGCGCACGGGCCACCTGCTCGTGGTCTACCTTGCCTTTGACAAGGTAGTCCTGGGCCCCGTTCCGGACGGCCCTCGTCGCCAAGGCCTCATCATCCAGCGAGGTCAGGACGACAATGGGGATCTGGGGGGCCTTGAGGATGGTCCGGGCGAACGAGTCCAGCCCCCTGCTGTCAGGCAAGTTCAGGTCCAGGAGCACGACATCAATCCCGCCTTCGTCGATCCGCTGGAGACCGGTTGAAAGCTCCTCCCTCCCTTCCAGGTCGAAGGCGCCCGGTCCTTCTCCGCCCAGCACCTCCTTCATGAGACGGGCATCGGCGGGGTTATCCTCGATCATCAGCACCTTGATCGGCTTCGACTCCTTCATCGACTCCATGCTCACCTCCGTGGCCGCCCTGGCGCGGGCCCGGCTATACTCATCTTACAGCATGACGACCTGCTCAAGGATGAGAGACCTTGCCTCCAAGATAACCCGAGATTGCCGCCAGCGGCGCCATGCTGACCAGCAACGCCAGGTAGACGTAGTTCCGCTCCACCAGCACCCGCTCATCCATCCACCTCCACAACGTTGAGGCGACGGTAATCGCAAGTAGCGCGGCGGTCAGAATCATCTTCCAACTGAACAGGGGGTTCGTCTTGCCTTCATAAGTCAGCTTCCACGAGAGCAAGCCGGAGAGGGCACAGAGCGGGGCGCCAGCAACCCCCAGCAGCACAAGGTAGTACGATGCATTGTCCAGGGCGGTTTGCCCGGTGAGCAGGTACAACAGGGCGAGCAGCGGCGCGCCGATGCCATAGGCAATGGAGAAATGCACGACAAGTGAGTGGGGGTGGTGTCCTTCGATGCTGATGAGGACCTTCCTGGCAAGGGGGGGTTCCCTGACCAGGTCGCCCATGATGTGTGCCTTGAGCAATGTCTCCACTCCGTGGGGCGCCTCTTCGAGCAATCCGGTCAGATCCTCGCCCGCAGCATGCTGCTTCATATGGATACCGGCTTTCCAGTGGGCGTTGCCGGTTTGATCGTAGACCTTGCCCTCGAAAGCGATATACGCCGGCCTTCCCTCTTTCCCGTCGTAGCCCTGCAGTTCTTTCAGGGTGAAATGTCTCTCTCCCCCCGCCCTGCGCGCTACGGCGTAGCGGATCGAGCGCACCAGTTGAGCGGTATCAACCTGCCCTTTGACCAGGTAGTCCTGCGCGCCGTTGCGGACTGCCCTGATGGCGAGCTCCTCGTCTGAGACCCCGGTAAGCACCACCACCGGGACCCGCGGAGCCTTTTCCAGGATGGTGGCAACCGTATCCAGCCCTCTGCTGTCAGGGAGGTTGAGGTCCAGCAGCACCAGGTCGATCCGGTCTGACCCCAGGCTGGCCAGCCCCGTGGCCAGGTCCTGGCGCCATTCCAAGTCGTAGTGGGCCTGCTCCCCGGCCAGCATCTCCTTGATCAGCCTGGCGTCCGCGGGGTTATCTTCGATGAGCAGCAGGGAGGTCTTCTCCATTGCCTACCTGGCGCTGCCGGCACCCTCCGGCACTCTCTGGTCTACCTTCACGGGAATGGTGAAATAGAAGGTGGACCCCTTGCCCATCTCAGATTCGGCCCATATCTTGCCCCCGTGACGCTCGACTATCCTCTTGCAGACCGCCAGCCCAATCCCGGACCCCTGGTACCTGGAGGGAGGGTGGCCCCTCTGGAATAGCTGGAACAGCCGGTCGAACATCTCAGGGGCGATGCCGATGCCGTTGTCCCTGACCGAGAAGAGCCAGGTCCCTGCGTTCAGTTGCGCCGAGACATGGATGCGGGCGACCTCTTTGTCCTTGCGGAACTTGATCGCGTTGCCGAGCAGGTTCTGGAAGAGCTGCGTGATCTGCGCGTAGTCAGCCATGATAGTAGGCAGCGGATCGTGAGAGACCACAGCGCCGCTTTCCCTGGTGGCAGCCTTGAGATTGTCCAACGCCTGTGTCAGGCTTTTCTCGCAGTCAGACGGCTGCGGCGGGCTGCCGCGCGTGCCCACCCGCGAGTATGCCAGCAGGTCGCTGATCAACGTCTGCATCCGCGACG
>JACPRR010000057.1 GCA_016189825.1 Chloroflexota bacterium | reverse complement strand
TCCTCGGAGTCCGCTCGGTCCATGATGGTGAAGTCGGGCGACAGGCCCGCCGGCTTTCCATACATCCTGAGCAGCCGGTTGGCAATGGAGTGGAAGGTGCCGCCCCGGACGCGGGAGGCCGTGGCTTCCTGAGAGACCGCGGTCCCGGCGCGGCGCAACATCTCCTCAGCCGCCCGCCTGGTGAAGGTGAGCAGGAGGATGCGTTCTGGAGGCACTCCCCGGGAAATGAGGTGAGCGACGCGGCTGGCCAGGGTGCGCGTCTGGCCAGAGCCAGCGCCGGCCACCACCAGGAGAGGACCGTCGCCATGGGTGGCCGCTTCTCTTTGCTGAGGGTTGAGAGAGGTGAGCCACTGTGCTGAGGCTGCCTTAAGTGGGATCTTACCCGTTTCCAGTGAACTCCGCATACGGTGGAACGGCAGGTTGGTTCTTGCTCGCTCAGTCCTTCCGCCGGTAGAGGGCTCCGAACTGCTCTGCGGTCGCTCAGTCTTGGCAGGCGTGTCACGGCATAGCGACTTCAACGGCGGCCAGTTCTGCTTCCCCATCTCCAACCGGGACCTCCAGCCCCTCCTTGGCTGCAGCTTCCAAGTAGCCCAAGACCGCCTCGCGAGTCCGCTCGAGGGCTTCTTCGCGAGTTTCACCAAACGTGGAAATCCACTCCAGCGCGGGCACGTACGACACCCATACCTGGTCATTCTAGTCCCACGTCAACACTACGGTATACCTTTTCGTCATGCTGCCGCTCCCGCTCGCCCACTGGTTCCCCCCCCGAGGATTGTACCATTCCTGGACGCCGAAAGGAATCTTCTCCATCCTGAATGTTCTGGATGCACCGCCCGGAAACAGGCCCTTCACCAACTGTCCCGGCCCATCCGGCGAGGAGAGAAGTTACACGCTTTGATTGACAAAGCGTACTCGCATCACCGATTTGCAGGCCCTCCCCTGATAGGTATGCTAGCAAGGGTGTAGCGAATACTGGCAAGGGGGTGAAGATGGATACTGTTGGCGTACTGCGCATCCTGCACATCATATTCGGCATTTTTGTCGCCGGAACGTATCTGTTCTTGGTGCTCATCCTGGAGCCTCGCCTCAAGCGGCTGGGGCCAACTGTCGCCGGCCCTGTGATGAGCGTGTTGTCACCGGCGCTGACAGCCGCCATGGGACTCAGTTTCATAGCGCTCCTGGGCACTGGCATCGCGTCAGTGCTTATCATGCGGCCAGACGCGTTCAGCACCCTGCTTGGCTCTGGCTGGGGAGTGGCCATGTTCGTCGGCCTGGTTGCAACGGTGGGCGCGGTTTTCGTAGGTTTCGGGCTGCTGACCCCCACCGGGATCCGCATGAGCAAGCTCGGCGACAGCATCAAGGGCCGCCCCCCGACGCCCGCGGAGGGTCAGGAGCTGGGGCGCCTGTCGGACCGCATCGCGACCCTCAGCCAGTGGAACTTCATACTCATCATGCTGGCCACAGCCAGCATGATTTCCGCCCGGTACTGGTGAAGCCGGGCCAACCCGGCCGTCAAGGCGTAACACCACTACCTGCGCCGGATTCACGGCGTGGTGCTTCGCCTTGTTCTCCGTGATCTTTATCGCCTCGTTTAATCTCTCCAGGCCGTGAAGGACATGCGTGATCTGCGGGCCGATCTGGATCCTGCCGCTTGCCACCCAGATTGCAGCAATCTTCAGACATTCATTATCAGACAGCAAAGGGAACTGGTATCTTATGCCGTAGCGTTGCATCAATACCGTGTCCAGCTCAACTGCGCCAGGGAGTAGCGCGCTCTGGATGATCTTGCCCCCGCGGCGGACCATCCGCAACGCCTGGCGTACCGTTTCGAATCCCGACAAGCCGTACTTTGGGCTGCCGCCGGCCGCATCAAATACGACGTCTGCCCCATCGCCGTTTGTGAGCCGTTTGACTTCTTCGACAACGTCAGTCTGTGTGGTGTTTATGGTGTCGGTGGCGCCGAACTTCTTCGCCAGCTCCAGGTTCTCGGGGCGCCTGGCTACGGCTACCAGCAATCCGGCCCCGGCCAGCCTGGCTGCCTGCAAGATGCCCAGGCCGACTGCCCCCTGGCCCAACACCACCACGGTGTCGCCTATCTTGATTTCGGCGCTTCGCACCGACGCAATGCAAGGAGAAAGCGGCTGGAGCGCAGCCACCTCGTTGTCTGTCGGTCCCTGGGGAATCCTGACCACCCCCCACTCGGGCAGGCACATGTATTCAGCAAAAGCTCCGGGAACCTCTCTTCCCATGATAAGTGGAGAAAGGCATTCGGAATGCCGGCCTGACAGGCACATGGCGCAAGAACCACAGTAAGTCTTGCCCCCGGCTGAACAGACCCGGTCCCCTACTTTGACCGAAGTGACGTTTTGCCCCGTCTCCACAATTTCGCCACAGTACTCGTGTCCCCTCTGGATAGGCTTGCCCTCGGCCAACCATTTAGGTATCCATTTCGTGGCCTCGGTGAACACGTCCCCGCTCATCACGCTGGTGTCTGTCACACTGGGTTGGATCACTTTTATCCTTATCAGCACATCATGGCCCGCTGCCTTTGGCATCGGTACTTCGTCGAGTCGATGGTCACCAAGACCATGCAGTCTCCAAGCTTTCACTACTGCCTCCTTGGCCTGAGTTCGGTGAGTGCGGAAAGCACTCCTACTAAGTTGCAATAGTTAGCGTCACGCTCGAGGAGAGACCCTTCGACGCAGTTTACCCTGAGTTCTACCGAAGGGCTCAGGGTGACAAACATGTCATTCCGAG
>JACPRR010000054.1 GCA_016189825.1 Chloroflexota bacterium | reverse complement strand
TTCGTATCTATGCCCCAGGCTTTAGCCTGGGGTAGAGGAAACACCACACGGGTTCTCAGCCAGGCATTGCGGGCCACATTGAGCTTACCATATTATTCACGGATTACGGGAAAGACCCACTTGACAGGCATGTTACCATGTACTGTATAGTTGCGCGTAGTCACTGTGTGGTTCAACAGGCTGAGGCAGGCGGTTGTTTCCCGCTATATCCACCAACCTAGCTGCGATCGTTGGGAAGTAACAGGGGAGGTTATCCATGGCTCGATTACCGTTCCATAAAGAAGGATTCGGACCATTCAGAAAGGGCAATCCAGGTAGAACGTTGTGCCAGACCATAGGGCTCTTGATAGTAGCTGCTGCGCTCGTCTTGTCCGGCTGTGCCCGGCCAGTGAGCACCACTACCGCCACCACTGGCGCGCCCAAGGCCGGGACGACGACCCAGGCGCCCACGCCGACTCAAAAAGGCCCCTACGGGGAGCTTAAGCTTGGGTTGAGTACGTTCGATCAGGACAGGTTTGAACCGACAAAGGTCTCTACTACTACTGCGGTTCAATTCTTCGCGCCTATGGCTGATTGGCTGATCAGGCTGGATGGAGCGAAGCTGGGCCCAGGGGTGGCCGACAGTTGGGAGCTAGCCAAAGATGGAGGCTCCTGGATCTTCCGCATCCACAAGGGAATCAAGTTCCATAACGGGGAGGACCTTACCGCTGACGACGTGAAGTTCTCGCTGGAGCGGTATATGCGCCCTGACTCGTTGAGGCCGGATATCAGGGAAGCAACCGCCCGCGTGGACAAAGTGGATGACTACACTGTTGCGGTGTATACCAAGAGGAGCCCGGAGATTTACTATACGTTGCTCCTCTCTTTTTACAACCCGTCCAGCCTGGGTATAGTGCAGCCCAAGGACTACATCGAAAAGAACGGGATCGACTACTACGAGCAGCATCCGATAGGCAGTGGTCCATTCAAGTTCTCGCGCTACACCAAGGCGGACTTCGTTGAATATGAGGCGGTGGACAACCACTGGCGGAAGACGCCGGCCTTCAAGAAGTTCACTGAATACATGGTGCCCGACGAGTCCACCCGGTCGGCCATGATCAAGGTGGGGGCCTTGGACATGATGGAGGCGGAAATAGACGCCGCCCGTCAGTTGGAGGACAAGGGGTTCAAGGCAGTCTCCCTGAGCCATCAGCAGACCCTGGTTATCCTGAAAGGCGGCCTGGACCCCGCCTCCAAGGGCCTGCCCATCAGCGACGTCAGGGTGCGGCAGGCGCTTTCGCTGGCCATAAACCGGGAGGAGATCATGAAGTTCTACCTGTTCGGAAAGGGTAGTCCCCCTCTGCCGGCATTGCTGCAGGGAGAATGGGTCGAAGACGCCGACATCCCTTATTGGGAACAGCAGGCTGCGAAGTCTTATGCTCGCTACGATCCGACGGAGGCCAAGCGGCTTCTTGCAGAAGCTGGCTATCCGCAGGGGTTCAGTATCAAGGTGTGGGGCCCTATCATGGGCCAGGGGGCTTTCTTGCCCAAGGTCGCCGAGATCGTGGCCGGCTACTGGCAAGCCATAGGCGTGAAAGCTGAAGTTGTCGTTGCGGACTTCAACGCAGTGCGTCCCATACTGGACGTCAATAAGGTCCCCAACACTCCGCTGCGTGGGAATGCCGTAATGAACCGTCTGGGTGTCAGGCCGAATCCCGTGGCAATGTACAGCACTTACTTGAGCAGCAACGCCTCCTATCCCCTTCTGGACTTGTCCTGGCCTGAAGTGGACAAAGTGCTGGCAAGTATTGCGGTGGAGACCAACGTAACCAAGAGGAAGGAAATCATTGCCCAGGTAATACAGAAGGTTGCCGACCTGTACGTAGTCCTGCCGATTGCGGGCGTTCCGAGCCTCGGTGTCCTTGGGCCTGCGGCAGATTACACGTCTCTCGGCCCCCACGCCTCGTTCGCGCAGTACGTCGAGTATGTAAGGCATAGGTAGCAGTCTACGGGTCAGACGCGTCGAGATCCAGAGAGTTGGACTTCGCTTGCCATCAGCGCCCCCGGGTTGGCAGCCAACCCGGGGGCGACGTTTGGCTGAGAAGTTAATGGTAATACCGTTCCCTTTTTAGGACCCGTACCAGGAGAACCTGCCATACGGCGTCAATCAATTGCACGAGCTAACCGCGCATGTCGAAGGCGAAACTCCCCGTGGCGAATCTCTTTCAGCTAAACTGCCTCAAATCGGAGCTGTCCGCCCCCGGACCCCACATTACGAAGGAGGACTGACCATAAGATGAAGGCGGCAAGTGACAAGGGAGTCTACGAAGTAGTATGGCCCAGGGGGAAAAGTCAATCGACGAATGTCCATCTCGCCAAGCGTCTTGATACTTTGCAATGCAAGACAATCTGCGAGTTATGGGATTGGTCCTACCGGGGGCGTGAGATATTCCCAGTGATAGAGAAGGCGCTCGCCAATCGATACCCCGGCTGCAACTTCGTAAGTTTCGAGGAATTCGGTACCACCCATGTTGGTCGCGAGTCGGAGTTGATTGTTACCCTCGCTGACAAGCTCAGGCAGAACGGATGTGACGCGGTCATATCAGGCATCGGTTGCTGAGGGAGCTGTACGCCCGCAGTTGTGCGGGCAAGCGTCGCGGCGGAGAAAGCAGGTATGCCCAGTTCATCCGTGGTATGCGACGGGTTTGCTCGCATGGGCAGCATGACTGCCGCCGGCCAGGGTATGCCCAACCTGCCGATGGCAGAATATCCCGGAAACGTGGCTTTCGCCTCTGTCGAACAGCTACAGACGAACGTGTCCTCGATAACAGTCGATCAGATAATAAGAGGCCTCACAGTGCAGCCGGAGGAAGCTGGGGTCGCTGCAGAGCCCCAACCCCGTGACATCGTCTTCAAGGGAACTTTTGAAGAGGTCAACCGGCACTTCTACGACAAAGAGTGGAGCGATGGGCTGCCTATCGTACCGCCCTCCATCGAGAAGACCGAGCAGTTTCTGAGGTTCACAGGTCGCCCCGCTGGCGAAGTTGTCGGGGTGCTGCTGCCAGACAGGCGCGAGGCCACGGTTTGGAGCATTGCTGTCAATGGGGTAATGGCAGGGTGCAGGCCCGAGTACATGCCAGTGCTCGTGGCCATGGTTGAGGCCATGGCGGACCCCAAATTCGGGCAGGAGCATCTGGGCCATACTCCGGGGGGAGAGGTCCTGATCACCGTAAACGGCCCCATAATCAAAGACTTGGGGTTCAACTGCGAGCAGGGCGCTCTTCGAATCGGGTTTGAGGCCAACACCACCATCGGCCGTTTCTGGAGATTGTACCTGAGGAACGTGGCCGGGTTCTTGCCTCACAAGACAGACAAGGGCACGTTCGGAGGGAACTTCCGGGTGGTGCTGGCAGAGAACGAGGACGCAGTGGCAAAGATAGGCTGGCAGCCGATGAGCGTGGACCAGGGTTTCCAGGCCGGGGACAACCTGGTTACGGTGGCCATGTGCGTGGAGACGAACCAGGCCCTGCAATGCGGCGCGCCCACAGCGGAGGGAATACTCAAGGCAATCTCGGCTCGCATGGCAGACAACCAGCTCTTCGTGGGTATGATGCTGGCAGGCCAAAGGACCAGGCCGCAGATCATTATGACTCCTTGCCTGGCAGAGGTGGTCGCCAGGGCAGGCTACAGCAAACAGCGGGTGAGACAGTACTTCTACGATCAAGCCAGGGTGCCGGTGAGCAGGCTCAGGCCGATAGACAGGGAGAGGCTGGAAAGCGGCATAAGAACGGGCATGTTGCCGAAGCAGTTCAGTGAATCCAATGATCTGGAGAGGGAGATCCCCCTGGTGCTGTCGCCAGACGACTTCATGATCACTGTGAGCGGCGACCCGGCCCGGGACCACTGCTGCATCTGTATGCCAAACGGCATGATCGGCTACCCGGTGAGCAAGAAGATAGAGTTGGTGGCCAATTGGCGAGAGCTGTCGAAGGAGCGCTGACCTCCAACAGAAGGCGCCCGGGAGCCTGGACCAATCGTTGTCATGGCAGTTACGTTTGTATGTACTGGCAAAGGAGGATGAAATGTATGATTTGCTGATCAAGGGCGGCAGGGTTATTGACCCGTCACAAGACATCGATGGCGTTCTGGATGTGGCCATCGCCGGCGGCAAGGTTGCTACGATAGCTAAGGATATTTCCGCGCAGGAAGGCCGGCAGGTTATCGATGCCGGGGGCAGGGTTGTCACCCCTGGACTCATCGAGCTTCATTGCCACGTTGCCGGTGGTATTCATGTCGGGTCCGTCGACCCAGATTTGGCCGGAGTGAATCAAGGTGTTACCACGGTGGTGGACGGAGGTAGCACCGGCGCGAAGATCTTTGCGGCATTCCCTAGATATATTATCCCTTCGTCCCGCACCAGGGTCTTCTGCTTCCTGCACCTGAGTTCTCTCGGGCTCACCATTAAGCCCGAGCTGAGGTATGACGAAATCGACCTCGAGGCTACTGCCGCCGCTATTGAATCATATCGGGGGCTGATCAAAGGTGTAAAGCTGATGTTGGTCGGCCCTGTTATGGCCCGCGAGGGCACTAAGTTAGTGGCGATGGCGCAGAAGGCCGCCAAGCGATTTGGACTGCCGATCATGGTACATATTGGGGACGAGAAGAAGCAGGTGTCTCCGGCCCTGACCCGGGAAATGCTGCCCATGTTGGAGTCCGGCGACATCGTGAGCCACATCTACACGGCCCAGCTCGGCGGTCTGCTCGGTCCCGACGGCAGGGTTTTCCCCGAGTTGAAGGAAGCTATGGATAGGGGAGTCATCATGGACACTGCTTTGGGCATGAACAACTTCAGCTTCGAGGTTGCCCGCAAGAGCATCGGTCAGGGCATCCTTCCCACAACCCTGAGCAGCGACCTGACACCAAGGAACTGGAAGACCCGCGTG
>JACPRR010000053.1 GCA_016189825.1 Chloroflexota bacterium | reverse complement strand
GTGGTAGTCGCCGCGGAGCAAGCCTTCCGAAAGCGTATCTTCGACATGGTCCTGAACCACGCGGCGTAGCGGCCTGGCTCCGAACGCTGGATCGTAGCCCTTGGAGATAAGGAACTCCTTGGCGGCTTCAGTTACCTCGAGCTTGATGTTCTTTTCCGCGAGCGGCTTGGCCGCCAGGTTCAGTATCAATTCAAGTATGCGGGTTATGTGTTCCTTGTTAAGGGCATGGAACACGATCACCCCGTCGATGCGGTTAAGGAACTCGGGGCGGAAGGTCTTCTTGAGTTCTCCCAGCACCTTGTCCTTCATCTTTTCATACTCTGCCTGGCGGCTCTTCTTCTCGTCCGCGTGGACCGAGAACCCGAGGGACATGTCGCGCTTTATCAACTCCGCGCCGACGTTGCTCGTCATCACGATGATGCTGTTGCGGAAGTCCACTTTCCTGCCCTTGGCATCGGTCAGGTGGCCGTCATCGAATATCTGGAGCAGGATGTTGAACACGTCGGGATGCGCTTTCTCGATCTCGTCGAGCAGGATTACGCAGTAGGACTTCCTGCGTACTGTTTCGGTGAGCTGGCCCCCCTCTTCATAGCCGATGTAGCCGGGAGGTGCGCCAACCAATCGCGCCACGGCATGCCGTTCCATGAACTCGGACATGTCCAGGCGTAACAGCGCCTCTTCGCTTCCGAACATGAACTCAGCCAGTGACCTTACCAGTTCGGTCTTGCCGACGCCGGTGGGTCCCAGGAAGATACCACTGCCGATGGGGCGCCTGGGGTCCTTCATGCCGGCGCGTCCGCGGCGGACTGCTTTAGCCACGGCCACAATGGCTTCATCCTGGCCGATGATACGCTTGTGGAGCACCTCCTCCATCTGGAGGAGACGGCTGGACTCGTCCGTGCTGAGCCTGGCGACCGGAATACCAGTCCACATGCTGGTTATCTGGGAAAGGTCCTCAGCGGTGACAGTAGGCTTTTCCTGGTCCCGCTCGACCTGCCACTCCTGTTCAGCCTTCTGTATCTTGTCCATGAGCTGCAACTCGCGGTCGCGCAGCTCCGCGGCGTACTCGTACTGCTGGCCGTTAATGGCGGCCTCTTTGTCCTTGCGGACGCTTTCCAGCGCCTTTCGCGCCTCGGTCAGGCCGATCGGTATGGTCCCGCGTTTCAGCCTGACCATAGAAGAAGCTTCATCCATAAGGTCAATGGCTTTGTCCGGCAGGAACCGGTCGGGTATGTACCTGGACGCCAGAGAGGCGGCGGCCACCAGCGCTTCTTCGCTGATCACCAGGTGGTGGTGGTCTTCATAGCGGTGCTTGATGCCGCGCAGGATATCCAGGGTCTGCTCCAGTGTCGGCTCATCGACGAGCACCGGCTGGAAGCGCCGTTCCAGGGCCGCGTCTTTCTCGACGTATTTCCGATACTCGTCGAGAGTGGTGGCTCCGATGCACTGAAGCTCTCCCCGCGAGAGCGACGGTTTCAATATATTGGCCGCATCCACGGCGCCTTCGGCTGCCCCGGCCCCGACGATGGTGTGAAGCTCGTCGACGAAGAGGACGCAGTTGCCGGCGCTTTTTACCTCCTCGATGACCTTCTTGAGCCTCTCTTCAAACTCGCCGCGGTATTTCGTGCCGGCGACGAGGAGGCCGATGTCGAGCGTGATCAGGCGCTTTCCCTGCAGTGTTTCCGGCACGTTCCCGGCGGCGATGCGTTGCGCCAGTCCCTCAACGATGGCTGTCTTGCCGACGCCTGGCTCTCCGATCAGCGCCGGATTGTTCTTAGTCCTCCGGCTCAATATCTGAATCACCCGTTCGATCTCGCGCGTGCGGCCGACGACGGGATCCAGCTTGTTTGACCGCGCGGCGGCGGTAAGGTCCACGCCGAGTTGGTCGAGGGTTGGCGTGCGGCTGGTCGGTTTGGTCGCTGCGTGGGCCTGCTGCGTGGTCTGGCTGAGCAGGCGGACTGCTTCCGCCCTCACGCGCTCGAGCGTCACGCCGAAGCTTTCCAGAACGCCGGCGGCAACCCCTTCGCCTTCCCTCAAGAGGCCAAGGAGCAGATGTTCGGTCCCGATATAGCTGTGGTTGAGGCGCCGCGCCTCATCGACAGCGAACTCGATCACCCGCTTTGCCCTGGGGGTGAGGCCCAGTTCGCCGGTGCTCGGCTTTTCCCCGCGCCCCATTATGAATTCGACGGCGGTCCTCACCTTGCTGAGACCAACGCCAAGGTTGGTGAGGACCTTCGCGGCCATACCATCTTCTTCCCGTACCAGCCCGAGAAGAACGTGCTCGGTATCGATATAACTGTGGTTAAAGCGCTGGGCCTCCTCTTGAGCTAGGCTCAAGGAGCGCCGCGCGCGCTCTGAAAACTTTTCGAATCTGCTCGACATTATTCTCCGTTGCCGGAACGGCGGCCTGTCTGCCTACCGGCTGAATCCTTTGAAGCCATTATAGTGTAAGGACAATAGTACGTCAAAGAACGAGGTGTTGTTGACGAAAGGCGTTGAGACGGCAAAGGCCGGTGAGAGCCGGACAGCCGATTTTGGCGGCCTTCCTAGACGGTTGCCCAACGTTTGCATTTGTGATATACTGAAACACGCGCCCGGAAAAGCGAGGTCTGCCTTGAAAGTGGGTCCTGGTAACCCACTTTTTTGTTGGCAAAGCGGACCGTGGAGAATTCGGGAGGTCGCTGGTAGATTATGAAGACGGATTTCATGCTCGCCATAACGCAGCTCTCCGCAGAGAAGAACCTGCCAAAGGACGTGGTCCTTTCTGCGGTGGAGACGGCTTTAGTTTCCGCCTATAAGAAGGGCGGGCTTTTCGCGCCGAATCAGAACATCTCGGTGAAGATAAACCCCGCGAACGGGGAGGCGAGGGTCTTCCTTCACAAGACGGTCGTCGAAGAGGTCACGGATTCAAAAAATGAGATGACCCTCGCCGAGGCGCAGGGAACAAACACCAGCGCCGCCATCGGCGAAACGATCGAGATTGAGGCCACGCCGCCTAACGCAGGGCGAATCGCCGCGCAGACCGCGCGGCAGGTCATATTGCAGCGGTTGCATGAAGCGGAGCACAACGCTGTATTCGAGGAGTACTCGGGCAAGGAGGGCGATGTCGTTACCGGCACGATACAGCGGGTCGAGCCGCGGCAGGTCATAGTCGACATCGGCCACGCTGAGGCCATATTGCCCCCTTCCGAGCAAGCGAGGAACGAGCGGTATCGCATGGGACAGCGCCTTCGCGTTTACGTTCTGGAAGTAGCGCGCACTGGCAGAGGACCGCAGGTAGTCGTCTCACGGGCCCACCGGAACCTGCTGCGCCGGCTGTTCGAGCTGGAGATCCCCGAGATATATAACGGCGCCGTTGAGATAAAATCGGTCGCCCGTGAGGCAGGTCAGCGAAGCAAAGTTGCGGTTGCAGCGCGGCAGGAGGGGATTGACCCCGTGGGCTGCTGCGTTGGCCTGAGAGGCATTCGAATACAAAGCATCGTCAACGAGCTGAATGGCGAGAAGATCGATGTAGTCCAGTGGGACCCGGACATGGCCAGGTTCATCTCCAACGCGCTGAGCCCGGCGCAGATAACATCAGTCGAGCTAAGCGAGGCTGAGCGGACCGCGACCGTCGTCGTCCCCGACAAGCAGCTCTCCCTGGCTATCGGCAAGGAGGGACAGAACGCGCGACTGGCTGCCCGGCTGACCGGGTGGCGCATTGATATCAAGAGCACCACGGCGGCAGAGGCAAAGAAAGCCGAGGAGTTGGCTGCTAAGCAAGCCGCTGTGGCCGAGGCGGAGAAGGTTGTTGCTGAGAAGGCCGGCGTCTCGCCCGTTGCAGCGCCTGAGGCTGAGAAAAAAGCCCCTGAAGCTGTGAAAGCGGAGGCGGCGCCACAGGCTGAAAAGGCGATGGGCGAAGTGGTCCCGGTTGTGGAGGCAGTCCCCGAGGCGGTCGAGCCGCAGGAGGAGCCGGAAGTCGCCGAGGAGGAAGCTCCGGAAGAGGTACCCGTGTACACCCCGGACATCTTCAAGCCTCCGCCGAGGTTCCAACAGGGCGCCGCGGAGACTGGTCAGATACGTTTTGCTGAGGATGTCCTTGGCTTCAGGGGAGGAAAGGGAGGGAGGAAAGGTGGCAAGAGCAAGAAAGAAGAGGCCAGGCTGAAGAAGGCCAAGAGAAAAGGCACTACAGCAGAACCTGGGACGGATACTCAGGGCGAGGATGCCTAAGGCGAACCCGGGGCGAAAGCGGGAGCCTCAGCGCACCTGCGTCGCCTGCCGCAGGGTCGGTGGCAAGGAAGGGTTGCTACGCATTGCGGCGAGCGCTGATGGACGTATTGCTGTGGGCCAGGCTGCGAAGGGCTGGGGGAGGGGCGCTTACCTGTGTCCCTCCGCCGCTTGCTGGAGCCGAGGGATCACCACGGGCCAGCTTGGGCGGGCCTTGCGGGTCAAGCTGGACCCGCAGACCACCGAGGCGCTGATGGCCTACGGCGCAAACCTCGGTGGCAAGAAGGAGGTCTCATCGTAGGGACCATGAAGATTGAAGAGAGCAAGTCGATGGAAACCAGATCGATCGCTGAATCCAAGAAGACTGTGGCGCAAGCGGCTCCGCGTGTTGAGTTGCCGGAATCGATGGCTGTCCGGGACCTGGCTGCCGTATTGGGTAAGAGCTCAATAGAGGTCATAAAGCAACTGATGCGCCACGGCGTGATGGCCAATATCAACCAGATCATAGATTTCGAGACCGCAGCGTCTGTTTCAACGTCCTTTGGCTTTGAAGTGGTGGAGAAAAGGAAACCTAAGAGCCGGGTGGCGATGCAGGCGAGCAGGAGAGAGAAGGAACTGCTGAAAGGGGAAGGGGCCGAGGAGCTTCAGCTTCGTCCTCCCGTGGTTACTATCCTGGGGCATGTGGACCATGGCAAGACGACCCTGCTCGACGCGATCCGCAGGACGAACGTGACTGCCAGTGAGGCCGGAGGGATCACGCAGCACATCGGCGCCTACCAGGTTGACGTGAATGGAAAGAAAGTCACCTTCCTCGACACGCCCGGACACGAAGCGTTCACCGCGATGAGGGCCCGGGGGGCCCAGGTGACGGATATCGCTGTCCTGGTCGTTGCAGCCGATGACGGCGTCATGCCGCAAACTATTGAGGCGATTGATCATGCCAAGGCAGCGGGTGTTCCTATTGTCGTTGCCGTCAACAAGATAGACAAGCCGGATGCTCAGCCGGACCGTATCAAGCAACAGCTTGTCGACCACGGCCTGGTGATCGAAGAATGGGGTGGGGAGGTCATATGCGTTCTGGTGTCCGCAAAAAAGGGCACGGGGATACCAGACCTCCTGGAGAACATCCTTGTGGTCGCTGAGGTCGCCGAGCTGAAAGCGAATCCAAACCGATCGGCAGTGGGCACGGTTATTGAAGCCGGCATGGACAAGAGCAAGGGCCCCATGGCCACACTGCTGGTGAAGAACGGGACGCTCCGGCCCGGCGAGGTCGTGGTCGTCGGCGAAACGATGGGGAAGGTCAAGGCCCTCTTTGATGACAGAGGCAAACGCCTCAAGGAGGCTGGGCCAGCGACGCCGGTGGGCATACTTGGCTTGAATCAGGTACCACAGGCCGGTGATGAACTCCTCGCCGTTGCCGACGAGCAGGAGGCCCGCCGGCTGCTCGATTTGAAGCTGGCGGCGAAGCAAAAGGCGCGTGAAGCCGGTAAGGGCGTAAGCCTTGACAACATTTTTGCCCGCATTAACGCGGGCCAGATGAAGGAAGTTGGAGTGATCCTGAAGGCCGATGTCCAGGGAAGTATCCAGCCCATACGGGATTCACTGAACAAGCTGAGCGATGAAAAAGTCCGGGTCAATGTAATCCACGCCGGCACCGGCGGCATAACGGAAAGCGACATCCTGTTGGCGCTGGCCTCAAAGGCGATAGTGGTAGGCTTCAACAGCCGTCCTGAGCCAGGGGCAAAGCGATTGGCCGAGCTTGAAGGGGTGGATATCCGCTTCTACAATATCATCTACAACCTCGTCGATGACATGGGGAAGGCGCTGAAGTGCGTGCTGGAGCCGACCTACGCAGAGGTTGTCGAAGGCCATGCCGAAGTGCGGGCAGTTTTCGGCGCGGGCAAGAGCAACAAGGTAGCCGGTTCGTACATCCGGGACGGGAAGGTTTCCCGGAGCAGCGGTGTCCGCGTCATGCGTGGCGGCAAGGTGGTACATGAAGGCCGTATCGCCAGCCTGAAACGTTTCAAGGAGGACGTGGCCGAAGTCGCGACCGGGTTCGAGTGCGGCATCGGGATAGAGGGGTTCAACGATGTACAGGTCAGCGACATACTGGAGTTCTTCCGCAAGGAGAGGACCAGCTAGGTTGTCCTGGCAGCATGTCTTACCGGCTTTCGAAGATTAACCACCAGATACAGCGGGAGCTGAGCGAACTGCTGCAACGGGAGGTCAAGGACCCGCGGCTTGGCGGTATGGTGACCATTACCGAGGTGTCGACGTCTCCAGACCTGAGCTACGCGCGGGTCATGGTCAGCATCATGGGAACGCCCGAAGAAAAAGACGACGTTTTCAAGGCGCTCTCCGCAGCGAAGAACTTCCTCAGGAGAGAACTTGGCGACCGCCTTGGCCTGCGGAGAACTCCCGAACTCGACTTCCACCGGGATGAGTCCATAGAACGGGGAGCACATCTTCTCGAGTTGATAGACAAGGCGACCAGGTCAGGGCCAAACCCCAAGGAGTAGGCCCGGGGCCCACTTCCTTCCAATGTCACCGCATAACGGCATTCTCAATGTCAACAAGCCCGCTGGCATCACATCATTCGGCGTCGTCGCTCGGGTCAGGCGCTTGACCCATTGCCGGCGTGCGGGCCATGCCGGCACCCTTGATCCTGACGCCACCGGCGTCTTGCTCGTCTGCCTTGGCCAGGCGACACGCATGGCCGGGCTGCTGGCTGAGGCGCGGAAAGTCTACGTGGCTGAGGTGCAACTCGGCGCGGCGACCGATACCTACGATGCGAGCGGCGTGGTGACATGTTCCGGTGACTGGGGTAGTATCGAGAAACAACAGGTAGAGAATGTCTTGGGCCACTTCCGCGGGCCCGTACAGCAGGTGCCGCCAATGTACAGCGCGCTCAAGTTCCAGGGACGTCCCATGTACAAACTGGCGCGTTCCGGCGTCCATATGGACCTGCCCGCGAGGTCTGTCCTGATCCACAGGCTTGACCTGATTGCGTGGACGCCGCCAACCTTCCAGGTGGAGGTTGAGTGCAGCAAGGGGACCTACATCAGGTCGCTGGCCCATGATATCGGCCAGAGGCTGGGCTGTGGGGCCCATCTGAAGCGTCTGGAGCGGACGCAATGTGGCATTTTCTCCGTGGAGAACTCGCTAGCGCTCGATGAGTTTGAACGTGCTGTTGCGACCGGGGAGTGGGAAGACTATCTGCAACCTGCGGACACCGTGATATCTCATTGGTCGGCGGCGATACTGGCTGATGTCAAAGCAGACATGGCTCGCTGCGGCAAGATGATCGAGCTCCCCGGCCCAAGCGGGCAGGAACTCGCCCATGAGAATGGGCGCAACTCCTCGTGCAGGGCCTACGACACCCACGGGGAGTTCATTGGCATACTTGACTATGTTCCGGCGACGAACGCCTGGCATCCTTCAATGGTCTTTTCGCGGGCTCCGCTTCAACCATGCGAATACTTGTCGTAGATGACGACCCACAGATAAGCGGCTTGCTCAAGCGCGGGCTTTCTTACGAAGGCTACACGGTGGAGACCGCAAGCAGTGGCCAGGAGGCGCTTGACAAAGCAAGGGACAATGCGCCCGACCTGGTGGTCCTCGACGTGCTCATGCCGGGGATGGACGGATTCGAAGTGGCGCGAAGGTTGCGCCAGGGAGGCGAGACCCCCATACTCATGCTGACTGCCAAGGGCACTGTCGCCGACAAAGTAACCGGCCTCGATGCCGGGGCCGACGACTACCTGGTGAAGCCATTCGAATTCGAGGAGCTTCTGGCGCGTATTCGTGCCTTGTTGCGCAGGAGACAGCCTCAGGAGGCGGAGACGCTGAGGTTCGGGGACATGACCCTCGACACGCTGACCAGGCAGGTAACTCGCGGAGGAATGCCGATCGAGCTCACGGCGAAGGAGTTCGACCTCCTGGAGCTGTTCATGCGCCATCCGCGCCAGGTGCTCCGCCGTGAACAGATATATGAGCGCGTGTGGGGCTACGACTTCGAGGGAGAGTCCAACGTGATCGAGGTGTACGTCCGCTACCTGCGCGCAAAATTGGAGGCGGGCGGTCGACCTCGGCTTATCCACACGGTGCGCGGTGTTGGGTACGTGTTGAGGGATTGACTGTGCCCATTCGATGGCGGCTCACAATCTGGTTTGTGCTCGTCCTGAGCGGTATCCTGGTATTGTCCGGGGTGCTTACGCATAACCTGCTGCGGAACTACCTCAGCAGCGAGATCGATGACAACCTGAGCATATATACCGCCCGTGTCCACGGTACCCTCCATGCGGATGAGGTGCCGGTCCCACCCGACTACAATGTGATCCATTCCAGGCTCCCCCTGGTAAGCGAGTTCGCTTCACCAGGTGTCTATATACAACTTGTTGACAAGGATGGTACCGTGGTCGTCAAGTCCGACAACCTGGGGAACCAGCAACTGCCCATCTCGCCGGTTCTGGTCCAGAACGCTTTGAAGGGGAGCGTAGAGCTGGGCACGCTGTCGGCCGGAGATGGCGCGAGAGTCAGGGTCATTGTCTCACCCCTGTTACTACAGGACCGGACCCTGGTGCTAGAGGTCGGGCAGTCACTGCATTCCATTGAGCTGGTTATGAACAGGATGAGACTGTCACTGGTGGGCGGCGTCCTGGCAGCGATCATCCTTGCCGGTGTCCTGGGTTACACCATAGTGCGCAAGACGCTGTCGCCGGTGAAGCAGATTACGAAGACGGCGAGGGCCATTGAGGAGAGCTCCGACCTGGGGCGCAAGGTCAACTACCACGGCCCGCGGGACGAAGTTGAGGAGCTTGCCGCCACTTTCGACAGGATGATCGGGCGGCTAAACGTGGCCTTCGAGTCTCAAAGGCAGTTCGTTGCGGATGCGTCGCATGAGTTGAGAACGCCGCTAACAGTGATCAAGGGGAATCTTGCCCTTCTGAAAAGGGACCTCAGCGATGAGGACCGCAGGGAATCCCTTCAGGCCATGCGCAGCGAAACTGAACGCATGGCACGGATTGTGGACGATCTGCTTATTCTGGCCGAGGTCGAAGGCGGGCAGGTGAGTCGCGATGAAAAGGTATCGCTGGACGAGGTGTTGCTCGACGGCCTCACGAGGGCGCAACAACTGGCGGGCGACCGGAATGTTGTGCTGGGCCGGCACGAGGATCTCTTCGTCAGAGGGGATGCGTACCGGCTCAAGCAGATGGTAGGGAATCTGGTGGACAATGCGGTCAAGTACACCCCCGACGGTGGGAGCATAGCTCTTTCCCTTGTTCGCGAGGGTGGTTTCGCGCGGATCGACGTTGCAGACACTGGTCCCGGCATCGGGCCCGAACATGTGCCCCATATTTTCGAGCGCTTTTACCGGGTTGACAAGGCCCGTTCACGGGCGGAAGGGGGGACGGGCCTCGGACTAGCGATCGTCAAGCAGATCGCGGAGTCTCACGGCGGCAGCGTCGCCGTATCGAGCAAACCGGGTTCGGGCAGTACCTTCAGCGTATGGCTCAAGCTCTAATCTGGCGTTAAGCTGCGCGTAATGCAACACTAATCTGCGGACGCTAGGATTAAGCATCAGAAGTCGTTGCGCCCCTGTGCCTGAGGAAGAAGTATGAGACTGCATCACATTGTTGCTAAGGACTCGCTGGCCCGAAAGCGACGAATGCTCTTCGCTGCTTTCGGCATCGTCATCGGCATCATGACCGTGGTGGGCATTCTGACCGTTGCGAGGTCGGGCAGAGCGCAGCTATACGAGCAACTGGAGCGCTACGGGCCTAACCTGACCATCCTTCCGGCGGTGAGCAGCCTCGATGTCAGGATGGGCAGCCTCAGCCTCGGGCAACTTGGGGTTGGCGAAAACTACATAGCCCAGGACAAGGTCCCGGTGATCAGGGAGATCACAGACCGCTTGATAAGGACATCGCTCGACATAAGGGTTCCCGGACCAATCGCCACGGTGGCGCCGGAGCTGTATGCTACCACGCAGGTTAAGGGCGCCAACGTAATGGTCGTGGGCATGGACGGGGAGGCGCAGAGAGCGATCAAGAGCTGGTGGATAGTGAAGGAAGGCGCCTACCCGGCAGGCAATGACGCCCTGGTAGGCCACACCGCGGCAAGCCTCCTGGGGTTAAAGGTCGGCGACGAGGTAGTCATCGGGAAACAGGTTACCATGGTATCCGGTGTGCTCGATGAGACGGGCTCGGTGGACGATTCACAGATATTCCTGCCCCTCACAGTGGTCCAGGACGCAGTGGGCAAGAGCGGGCTCATTTCGGCGGTCAACGTAAGGGCGTTGTGTACCGCGTGCCCCGTATCGGTTATAGCTGATGAAATAAACCAGACCTTGACCGGGGTGCGGGCAGTGGCAGTGAAGCAAGTGGCAGAGACCGAGATGGGGATGCTATCGAGGATAAACACCTTCCTGCTGGCTATCGCGGGGATCACGCTGCTGGTCGGACTGTTCGGCGTGGTCAATACCATGATGGCGGCGGTCAACGAACGTGTCAGGGACATAGGCATCCTGCGGGCTGTAGGCGCCTCCAGGAACCAGATACTGAAGATGTTTGTCTATGAAGCGGTTGCGATCGGCATAGCGGGAGGACTGGCGGGATACCTGTCCGGGACACTGCTCGCGTTCGTCATCGGTCCTCTGATATTCAAAGGCGCGCCCATCGGGTTCGTGCCGTCATACATTGGCGTTTCACTGCTGCTGTCGATTGTGGTAGCAATACTGGCGTCCATATACCCGGCGTACCGGGCCACGAAGATCAAGGTCGCGGACTCGTTGAGGTCGTTATGAGCCCAATGCTAGAAGTGAAGAATATTACCAAGCAATACGGTGAGGGTGAGGCCAGGGTTATGGCCCTGAACGGTGTTTCCCTGGTTGCAGAAAAAGGGGATTTCATCGCTATCATGGGGCCGTCGGGATGCGGCAAGTCGACGCTGCTCAATGTGATAGGCGGGCTGGAACGCCTCACCGGCGGTGAGGTGGTGCTCGAAGGACAACGGATCGACACCCTCGACGAGGACGCGTTCGTCGGAGCGCGGCGGGGGAAGATCGCCTACGTTTTCCAGCAGTTCCATCTCCTCGCGTCGCTAACGGCCCTGGAGAATGTCATGCTGCCGCTGGTGTTGGCGGGAACGAAGAGCGACCATCAGCGCGAGGCGCTGGCGATACTGTCCAAGGTGGGCCTCGAGAAGAGGGCCAGGCACAGGCCCGCACAGTTGAGCGGTGGCGAACAACAACGGGTGGCGATCGCGCGGGCGTTAGTGAACAACCCGTCGCTGCTGCTTGCTGACGAGCCAACAGGGAACATGGACCAGAAGACAAGCAACGAGATACTGGAGATGTTTTCCCGGCTGAACCGGGAAGGGCAGACGATCATGATGGTCACGCATGACCCGGTAATCGCAAGATTCGCGGACAGAGTGGTCAATCTAAAGGACGGACAGGTAGTCAATGGAAGCAACTAGGAGAACAGGAGAAAACAGGGTGTCGAAGAACGGGCGGACCGCGAAACTCGGGATGAGCATAGCTGCCGTCGCGCTATTGGCCGTCGTCGGCCTCGTGGTCGTGTCGTGCGGATCTTCCGGGTCGGGCGGTCCCTCTGGCCGCATCAGGCCGGTGTTGCTCACTGCCACCGTGCAGGGCGATTCGCTCTCAGTGCCTCTGAATAGGGTCCAGGGCGCGACGAACACACGTTTTGTTGTCAGTACGCCTTCAGGGCAAGAGTCGTTTATGGCGTATGTCTACAAAGGGCAAACATACGTGAGGGCAAGCATCTGCGTCCCCTGTGGCGGTCAGTCGTACTCCCTGCAAGGGAATAACCTGGTGTGTGATACCTGCGGTACCGTTTTCGACGCCGCGACGGGCAAAGGCAAGAGCGGGGTACCCGCGTGCCAGACCTATGGCAAGGCATCGGCGCCGTTCCAGGTGGTGGATGGCAACATCGTCATGAAGAACGCGGACCTGCTCGCCGCGTTTCAAAGGACGCTCGACCGGAGCTAATACCTGCTTGTAATGTTTCGCGTAATGGTTGCAGCGCGAATGCTTTTCCCTCTCCCTTCAAGGGAGAGGGTAGGGAGAGGGTGAGGTGCTGCCATGGAGATTCCTACTGCCTGTGGCGCCGCTTGATCAGCGGGGTCAACACAGGCAGGGCGATGATGAGCGAGAGTAGCAACACCCACGCTGCCCCGCCGTAGCGGGTAAGGTCGTTGTAGCTTCCGGTGAAGGTGGTTAGCAGGAAGAAGCCCACCGACATTACCAGGGCGATGCCGCCGCTCAGCGCCCAGGCGGCGCGCAATGCGCTCCTCGAATGGTCTTGCGACATGACATAACTCCAGTCCTGCCCCCTCTCACTTGATGGGAGAGGGCAGGGTGAGGGTGAACCTCTCCC
>JACPRR010000052.1 GCA_016189825.1 Chloroflexota bacterium | reverse complement strand
TGGTGGCTTCACTCGACCGCTTCGCCCACCACGTCCCGACGCTTGAAGACGTCTTCCTCCGGCTCACCGGGAGGTCGCTCGGAGAATGATCACCTTTTCGCGGCGGTCATACCGGTTGTGGCAGCGTAACCGTGACGTCTTCTTCCGGGTGTGGTATTCAGAGCTTCCCGGCGCCATCGCCGAGCCCCTGTTCGTCCTCCTGGCAATGGGGCTCGGCCTCGGTGGCTTTGTCGGCAACGTGAACGGCGGGAGCTATATCCAATTCATCGCGCCCGGGATAATCGCCAGCTATGCGATGTTCAGTCCTACCTTCGAGTGCACATATGCCAGCTATGTGCGCATGCACTACCAGCGAACGTATGACGCCGTCATCGCGACGCCGCTCACGGTGGACGATGTTATCGCTGGAGAGATATTCTGGGGCACGACACGGGCGGTGATGACGGCTATCGTCATCCTGGCTGTGGTTGGCGCCTTCGGCCTGGTCAGTTCCCCCTGGGCGCTGTTGATACCGTTCCTCGCGGCCCTCGAAGGGCTATTATTCGCCTCGATCGCCATGTTCTACACCTCGCTGGTCCGCTCGATCTACACTTTCAACTACTACTTCACGCTGGTGGTGACGCCGATGTTCTTTTTTGGCGAGGTGTTCTTTCCGCTGTCGTCGTTCCCACCGCAGGTGCAGCAGTTTGCCTGGGCCGTTCCGTTGACATGGGTGAGCAAGCTGATGCGCGGTCTCACGAGCGGGAGCTTCTATCCCGCGCTGTGGCTGGCCCTTGGGCTGCTCGTTTCGGTTACGGCGGTGTTCTTCTGGCTGGCGATGGGGAACATGAAGCGCCGTCTAACAGTGTAGGAGGAAGGTATGGAAGGCAGGACGGTTGAACACTCGGCCGTAACTATGTCGCAGGTGATGATGCCGGACCAGGCCAATCCATACGGCAACGTCCATGGCGGCGAGACAATGAAGCTCATGGACACGGCGGCGGGCGTGGCCGCAGTCAGGCACTCGCACGCTAACGTTGTCACGGCACGCGTTGACGGGGTCAACTTCTACAGCCCCATTCGAGTGGGCAACTTCGTCACCGCCAGCGCCCGGCTGACCTTTGTCAGCAGGTCGTCGATGGAAGTGCGCGTGGAGGTGGCCGCCGAAGACATGCGCCGGGAGGAGAAGAAGCATGCGCTCACGGCATATTTCGTGATGGTGGCGTTGGACGACCAGGGAAGACCGGCTGAAATCCCGCCGCTGCTGCTCTCTTCGGACAGGGAAAAAGAGCTGTTCGAACAAGGACGGCAACGCTACCAGTCGTGCAGGGGCGAGATTGAGTCCGGGGGTTCCTTCAAGGTGTGCCGGGAGGAGCCGGCATTTTAGGATTCCTCTCTGCTGAGCGCCGCCTGGATCTCCTCGCGCCAGTCAGCGATACGAAGGGCGCAGGCTCGTACCAGGCCGAAACAGCCCGCAATCATCATGTCGCCATGGGGCACGGCGAAGTAGGGGTACAGGGAAGACCCCGACAGCCTACCCCGTTGGGGGCCGACAGCGGCTACGAAATGCCTCCTGCTGCTGACCTTGAGCACGACTGCACCGTGTCCGCCGCTTTCGAACACATCTGTGTTCGTCAGTGACCCATCGGCGAGGCCGGATACCGCTGTTTCCAGGGCCTTGCGGTCGAGTGCGCGCGTGTGGTGTTCGAACATTCCCAGGACCGCCAGCCCGTTCAGGTGGAAGGCGATGGTGTGTGAGTTCCCCAGATTGATAATGATGCGGTGTTTGTGGCGAGAAACCAGCGGGTCTTCGTCCGCGCCCGTGACCGCCGCAAACCCTGTGTCCATGAGCAATGTGCGGTATTCAGGTACGAGCGACTTTTCCACACTTGTCATGCGGGTGAGGTAGTCCGGGATTTCGCCGCACAAGTAGGTGAAGGCGAGGAGGTCGTTGCAGTCCCTCAACCGGCGCAACATGTGCTCGAAACGGAAGGCGCGGTCGCTCACGCCGGGGGGCGCGGCGCCGTGGTCCAGCACTGCGACGGCGACCAGGTCGAATCGCTGGCTCACGCCGAAGATAGCCAGGGCTCGCCCGATACTGGCGAGGTCGACATCCTTCAACTCCATGGTGACGGCGCCTTGCAGGGACTTCGCCTCGTCTTCGGACACTGCGACGATTCCCATGCGTTGGACCTCGGCAGGATCGTCGTCGAAGGTGCGCGCCGCGGCTGGTGTGGCGAAGACCTTGAAACCGGCCTTAATGTGCTGTTTCACAGCCCATGTCGATGGGCCGCCGCCCATGGTGAACCCGGTGAACAGGATGTGGTCTTTCCTTTGGGTGGCGGCGAGGATGCGAGCGGCCAGTGTGGCGGTGGGAGATGGCATCACCATCTTCGGGCAGTTGGTAATAGGGGACGCGGCGTCGAAGACGAGTATGTCCTGTGTGCCGGTCCCGATGTCTATCGCCAGTATTCGCATGTTTGCGCGGGCTAGAAGTGAACGAGATCAGGGACGGTTTGTCCCGGTGAAAACCGGGCGTTAGTATGTGCCTGCGGCCGGTTCTTCGCCGGGGTGGAGTTTCCGCCATTTCGCCAGCAGTGCCGCTTTGTCTTCCTTGCGGGCGGGATCAGGCACGCAGGCGTCGACGGGACAGACCTCAGCGCATTTCGATTTGGCATGGGCGCCCACGCACTCGGTGCACCGGTCGGGGTCGATCTTGTAGGTGGTTTCACCCTCCGAGATGGCCTGGTTGGGGCACTCGGGTTCGCAGGCGCCGCAGCTTATGCATTCTTCAGTGATCTTGTACGCCATGAACTTACCTCCTGGGAGATTAGGCTACGAGTTGTCGCCGCGGGCGGCCCAGCTACGGTGTGCGTTTGGGCCGCACGACGCAACATTATAACACTCCCTGAGATGACAGGGAAAACTGCGTGCTGCCTTTGTACCTGTGACACGTGGGCGACAGGGGGCGTTTTCCGGGTTGGGGCAGATACGGGCCCAATGTTGATTGACAATGGAATAGGTGCTGCGCTATACTAAGCATTCGTGGATGGTGAGGTGGGGCAATGAGAGCGGCCCGTGTGGCCGCTTTTTGCACCTTAATAGCCGAATAGATATTGTGTTGAGTCTGATGTGGGTCAAAGTACAAAGGGCGCATGGCGGATGCCTTGGCGTCAAGAGCCGATGAAGGGCG
>JACPRR010000013.1 GCA_016189825.1 Chloroflexota bacterium | reverse complement strand
TTGCCAACCCGCCGCGGGTCAGGACCTTTCCTATGTTCGTGTTACGCGGAAGTCCGGTCCCGCAGAGGACCCATTCGACGCGTTCTTCGGTAGGCGGGAGCAACGGCAACCCATCACCCCAGTTGTTCGTCAAGAACAGTGAGTTAACTCTGTCGCTTGCTTCGCGGTAGTCCCTGCCCGAGACCGCCACCATGTCCAGACTACACCCGGCCGCCCCGTTTGCCGGAGGTTTCCAGGTGGTCAGGCCATCGACGACCTTGTCGATGTTGCCGGCAAGGTCTGCCAGGTCACTGCCGGGCAGGAAAGTACGCGCGGGGAACTCGTAGCATGATGCAGCTTCGCTGAATCCCATCCCCAGGAATGCTGTCTTTGCCACTCCGGCATGGCCTGTGGTGATAATCGAGAAAGTTGGTATGCCCTTTTTCTCAATCCTGGCCAGCGAGCGGCCAACAGTCATCGCGTTTGACCCCGATCCCGATGGACCGCCGATGGCTGCATCGCAGCCCATTGCGGCAACCACCTCGCCGATGTTGTCCACATCGATGGCGTGACTTCCGTTCGGCAAATCGGTGTAGGGCACGAACGTGACGCCCGGGAATCTCTCTTTAAGAAGCTGGCGGATGAGGGGAAACGCCCTGTCATATTGCCAGAACCCTGACGATATCTCGCCAATTGTCTTCCCATTGAGGTCCGCGAGGCGTGGGGCATGGGCGAACTCATGCCGCGGCGGCAATCCGCACGGGTTGAACACCTTCAGGGTCACCATTCATGTCCTCCGGACGCACCGGGTTCTGGGCCAGGTTGACGAGTCGCCTCCACCAGGGAGCGGCGATGTGCCCGCACCTTACACGCCTTGCTCAGTGCGCGCGATGATGTCATCCTGAATCTCGGGAGTGAGGTGTACCCAGTAAGCGCTGTACCCGGCTACTCTCACAATCAGGTCTTTGTATTTCTCCGGGTTCTTCTTGGCATCTGCCAGCACCTTCCCGTCCAGTATGTTGTACTGGATATGGCTGCCGCCTGAGGTCAGGAAGGTCTGGGTCAGGTCGGCCAGTTTCTCCAGCGACTCCGTGGTCTGCATCAGAGAGGCGGGGAACCTCTGGTTCAGAACTGCAGCCCTGGACTCCTTGCATTGCGCGGTTATCGCCGACCTCAGAACAGCGGTCACCCCGTTTCTGTCAGCTCCTTTCATGGGAGAGAGAGAACCATCGCTCAGCGGTTCCCCTGCCTTCCGGCCGTTGGGCAGCGCACCAAGTCCCTTGCCGCCGTAGTAGTGCCAGGAAATGCCATGCCGGTTTATGGAGTAGGGTCCTCCCATAGGATTACGGTACGTGGATATCACTTGCGCCATGGTCTTGCCCGACTTCTTGACCATAAGGTCCGCTTCCATGATGCCGTTGCCGTACTTCGGTGCTGCGAGGCACATCTGCCTGGCCGCTTCCCCACTCTTGCCGGAGAAGTTGGTATCCAGCGCTTCGAGCAACTCGGCCATGCTGAGCTTTTTGTCGTCAAAGACCAGTTTCTTGACCGCCAAGAGGGAGTCGGCGGCATCTACATGCCCTCTGTCTTTCCAATCCCAAAGCTTGTATGACCATTGACCTCCCGCGAGATAATCCCGCCCCTTCTCCATGCACCCCGGGGCGAGGATTGACCACGTCGGAAGCCGGAATCGCTCCTCGTCGACCTCCTTGGCGATATGGGTCATGGCGTTCATCCGTGGAGCAATGAACTCCATCTGCCTCTGGTATGCCTGCCAGAGGTCTTCGAAGCTCCCGAAGCCGCGGGGGTCTCCCGTTTCGGTGCCCACCTGCTTGCCCGTCATGGAGGCTACCCCGTTGTGCAGCGCAAGGTCCACCATCAATGGCATGTTGACCATCCCCACCACCCTCATCAGGTTCCGCATGCCGTGCGTCCCGCCGGCAACTGCCTGGACTCAGCCCTGTCCCGCCCAGTCTCGCGCGTCCTCCAGAGTTTCGCCCTGGTTCACCAGGTAGGAGACGATGTGGTCATCAGACATGAACTGTGGCTGGCCGCCGCCGACAAGGCGGTTGGTTGCCAGTGCCTTGAGGAGCGCCCACCTTGGAGTACCGGCATTGATCCGGAAGGTGTAATGCGGCTCGGCGTACTTCAACAGCCCGGCCATGTGCAAAACGAGGTAGGTGAGCTCATTGTTCGCGTCCTGCCCGTCGGGCGTCAAGCCCCCGAGCATCACGTTTATTATTAGCGTTCCCTGGGAAGCCTGTCCCAGGGTCGCACTCCTGATCCCGTCCAGCCTCGCGGAATGGGACAGCACTGTCCCTATCAGGTCGGCAGCCTCTTCATCGGTGAGGCGCTTGTCCCGGATGTCCTGGATGAAGTACGGATAGAAGTACTGGTCCATCCTCCCGTTTTGGTCCCCGGCGGTGTCCGAACGGGGCCACTTCATAGCCATGCCCCAGATTATCCTTGACTGGACTGCCTCGCGCAGGGTACGGGCGGGGTATTCCGGCACCCGCTCGCATATGTCGGCTATCTGCTCAAGCTCTTTCCTTCTGTTGGCATCGGTCTCGTCCTGGGAAAGCTCACGGGCCAATCTCGCATAGCGGCGTGAGTAATGGATCATGGCTTCACAGCAGATTTTGGCCGCCTGCCAGAACCAGGCCTTCCTGGCATCGGGCTCATCGCCGCTGCGTACCTTTTCAATGCCTGCTTCTGCCTCCTGGATGATCCCCCGCAACCCCTTCTTCAGTAGGGTCTCCCACATGGGCACCGGGGTCTGCTGGTGGTACTTCCCATGCCTCACGGTACCGCGCGCTTT
Source organism: Chloroflexota bacterium (assembly GCA_016189825.1). Lineage (GTDB taxonomy): Bacteria > Chloroflexota > Dehalococcoidia > JACPPY01 > JACPPY01 > JACPRR01. The sequence goes on along the minus strand of JACPRR010000013.1, from coordinate 6 downwards.
CTCGAA
>JACPRR010000049.1 GCA_016189825.1 Chloroflexota bacterium | reverse complement strand
TTTTCGACTCGCCCATGCTATCTCCTCCTGCCCAGGAACAACAGGATGCCCAACACGATGAGGATGACGGGGCCAATCACACCCCAGCCGATCCAGCGGATGCCGCCGAGATTCGCGACCAGGATGATGGCCCCGATAACGATCAGGGCCACACCGATGACTAGCGCGGCTGATGACGGCCGCTGCGGCCCGGCAGGGGCAGGGGCAGGGGGCATCGGGCTGCCGGCAGCGCCGCCGGACCCGCCGGGTGGTGCGCCGTAGTGAGGCGGCGCGGGGCTGATCGAGGGGGTCAGCAGCGCGAGCACGATATAGAGGAGTATTCCCACGCCCCAAGCAAACGCCAGGGCAACGAATATGACCCGCATCAACACCGGGTCGACATTGAAGTACTCGGCCAGGCCGCCGCAGACCCCCCAGATTTTCCGGTCCCTTGTGCTGCGATACAGGCGTTTCGGCTCCATGCTCATGACATCACCTCTGATTCATATCGGCGGAGCTTGTCCCGGGACCCCCGACACGCGGCGCTACCCCGCCCTTGATATCACTGCCTCGCCCACTACCAGACTGATATCCAGGCGCACCTTCTTTTCCGCCGTGTCATAGCCAGGACTGGCGTACGAAAACTGGCGCCCGACGCCATCAGACTTCTGTCCCAGCAAGTTGACCGCGCCAGCGCCTACCTCCCCCTGGATGGCGACCGCGAGGTCAGCGGGAACAAGGATGTCGATCTTGCCCATGCCCCCTTTGACCTTGATCCTTGTTTCTCCCGGGGGTATCCGCGCCTTGCCCAGGTCCAGCCGCAACTGCCCGGCTGCCATGCCGGTTTCCATGTCGTGGAGGTCCCATTCGGTGTCGCCGATGCGTATGTCGCCGAAGCGCATATCGCTGGCTCTCGGCTGGCCTTCGTGAAAGCGATGGTGCAAGCGCCGCGGCCCAAAGATTACGATGAGCCCGGCTGCGATGAGCACCAGCGCCCAGAAGATCCCCATGGCCGTCCCGAAGCTAATGATGTCGAGGGCGGCGAGCAGAAGCAGCCCGCCCAGCACAACCAGTACTCCGCCGGCGATGGACCTCCAGGACCTTGCGTCAGTCATATCGACCTCCTACGAGGCGCCGTCTTTTCGCGAGGGAGAACGTGAATGGGCGACTATTCGCTGAGCGCGCTCGGCTTGTCCAGTGTGCGCTTGCGGTCCACTTCTTCCCTGGTGGTGGGAACGGCAGACGTCACTTGCCCCGCCCTGATGACAATGTTGTACACATTGTGACATTTCCAGCAGGCGTACGGGCCGTCGTAGTCAGGGTTGACCAGTATCAGCGTCCCCACCGACTCGCAGTTGGGACACTCGACCCTCGTGGTAGTGGACATCCGGTTCCCTCCTGGGCCGCCGCGCCTTGCCGGCGTGCGGCAGACCGATTATAGCACGACGGGGGGCGCGGCGGCCGTTCTCACATACGTTCCGCCATTTGCGGTTATTTCGCATGCGGTGCTACAATCACCGCGGACTACATACGAGTCATGGGCCGCTAGCTCAATGGTAGAGCAAATGACTCTTAATCATTAGGTTCAGGGTTCGAATCCCTGGCGGCTCACAACAGATACAAAAACGCCCAGCCCACGCCGTCCTCAGATACCGGTAGACCCAATGATTATCCCCGCGCCCTGGAGGCGGTCTCTGGTTCCGCTTTCGGATGGGACCGCACAGAAAGAGTAATCTATGAGGAAGGCTAAGGAATCTAGCGAACTCCGTAGGAGGTACAAGCGCGAGGACCTTGGTCAGGGAGTTAGAGGGAAGTACCTCAAGTCCTATCATGAAGGGACAAACCTGGTGCTCCTCAGCCCCGATGTAGCGGAGGTCTTTCCTACAGAAAGAGCGGTTAACGAGGCATTGCGATACCTTATGGACGTTGCCCAGAAATCGTCTTCCCTGACCAGACGCCCTGGAGGACGATCCAAGAAGGCCCGCGCCGGCTAACCTGTCGTCGCCACGGTACACGCGGAGGCGCCAGCTGTCCTATTGACATCCAGCATGCCGCGCCCATACGGGGCATATGGAGCGTCGCCGTTCTGCCAGCGTCATTAGCCGGCATTTTCGAGGTCATCGCCCCGCACCTTGTGCAGTCCCCTGGCGAAACTTGACTTGCCCTCCCCGGCCGACTACCCTGTGGGCCGGGAGCAACGATGATATGAATAGAAGAGCGCCACCTCGACTGCTGCTCTGGGCTTTGCCGTCTATCGACGCCTTCATCCGGCGTTTTCTTGGCATCCGGCCGCTCGCCGGCGGCGGAGTATTCCGCATCAACTACCATTATTATCGCGGCAGGCCGTTCACCCTTCCCGACGGCACCACCATTTCCCGTGGCCAGCGGCTGGCTGAAATACACCTGGACAACCAGCGCCTCAGCACCGGACAAGGTGATATATTCGATGTAACGCGGCAGGCGAAGGCTGATTTGCGCCTGCTGGTCAGGCGCATGGAGAGCGACTCGGCCTCAAGGCAGATAAAGGCCGTACACGGCGTTACGGTCCATCACAAGGCAGCGGCGCGCCTGGGTTTCTCCCCGCGTGATCTCCACTCAAGGCCGCTTTCCTGGTTGACTAACCTCTTCCTCAGGGGCTTGCTCGTGCGCTACCACCCCAGGGGGCGTCTCAGGCTCCAGGAGGGCAGGAACAAGCTGGAGGCTAAGGAAATCTGGATGTCCGCGGGAGAGATGGTCAGGCGATACCGTTAGCTTGGTCGCGCGCAACCCCGGCACGAGGACCGGCAGGCCCGCACCGCCACGCCCCCGCCCGTTGGGGCGTATTGCATACGCCCGCCTCGATTCCGGCTCGCGAGCCGGAATGACGTTTCGCGGAAGCCTCGCCTCGAAAGCCTTGACCTCCCTTCTCCAAGCGTGCTACTTTGAAACCGGCGATGCGGGCTTGAACCGTTACGTAGCCGGGCCTGGTACCACTTTCGTGAGAAACGGTCATGTCTATTGTCACAGACACCACATGACAATCCCTTTTAGAGGTCCTGCGGCATAGGCTGTTTTCGTAGGAGTGCAAGATTAAGAT
>JACPRR010000051.1 GCA_016189825.1 Chloroflexota bacterium | reverse complement strand
GGCTGTACCACCGCAGCTCGAAGTGGCCGAGTTGCAGGAGGACGGGATCGATGCTTATTACAATGCCGTTCATGACCGTTCACCTGGGATTCGAGCTCTGTTGCGACTCATTTAGCGATTCCTCCCTGTTGTCAAGTCAGTTGACTCCGATGCGGTGCGTCAGTCGAATGGTATGAACGCATCCATCGACCCATGTCACCATGGTCGCCTGGTGGGCGGAAAACCCGTGTCCGCCCGCGCAATCAATCAAGAGCCTGGCCAGCGACACGCCATCACCCAGAGCGACGCCGTTGAAGCTCATGATCACATCCCCTGGCCTCAGCCCGGCATTGTCTGCGGGGCTTCCCGGGACCACATCGGTAACGAGAGCGCCATGGTCGATGCCAAGCCCATAGTAAGGCGCTGACCTGGCAGTGACCGGCACATAAACAATTCCCATATCGTTTCCCGAAGCCCCGGGCCTGTACGCCACCGGCCTGCCCGCCTCAGGTTGCCGCAACGACCACCAGGCGATCGTTGCGAGCGCTCCCAGGACCGCAAAGGCGGCCATTACGCCCGCGGCTTTCCGCTTTCCCATATCGGCAACCCCACCCCGATTCCAGAGTCACCGGTATTATTGGCAGCGCTCATTAGGCGATACTGAAAGCGACCTTAGAGAGAGCTTAGTAGCCTGAGAGTTCGATGAGAGAGCAGTCCGGGACAGAGGGCGCCAACTAATGCTCAATCCTTGAGCACGTAGCCGACGCCGCGCACGGTGTGAATAGGGCATGGCCGGCCACCTTTCTCCAGCTTGGCCCGGAGGTAGCGAACGTAGACTTCGATAACGTTCGAATCGGCGCCGAAATCCAATCCCCAGACCCGCTCGAATATCACTTTCCTGGTCAACACTTTGCGCGGGTTGCGCAGGAAAAGCTCGAGGAGGTCGAACTCCTTCATCGAGAACGATATGGGCTCGCCGGTATGGGTCACCTCCCGCGTAGACGTATCCATGACGATATTTCGGAACCTGAGTATCTCGCCTTGCTCCGGATGACATCGCCGGAGCAAAGCCCTTATTCGCACCACCAGCTCATCGAAATCGAAGGGCTTCACCAGGTAATCGTCGGCGCCGGCGTCGAATCCGGCCACTTTGTCGACAAGCATTCCTTTGGCAGTCAGCATCAGGATAGGGCACTGGCTTCCTTGCTTCAGCCTTCGCGCTACCTCAAGACCGTCAAGGCCCGGCAAAAGGATGTCCAGGACGACAAGGTCGGGGCCGTTGTCCCTTGCCTTCGCCAGCGCCTGGAGGCCGTCCACCGCCGTTTCCACCTGGAATCCTTCGTAGGAGAGGCCGCGCTGCAACAAGCTGCAAATGTGGGGATCGTCGTCCACCACGAGAATGCGCATGTGCCAACCACAGCTCTCCAGAGAGCGGGGTTGGGAGATGTGAACCCTTGGCGTACGGTCGCCGCCATCAGCCAGACCCCTCACCGCCGTGCTGCTTGTAACCCGTTCTTGTTCCATAATGCGGACCAGGCTATCCGTTCTCCCTCACCCGCCGGCCGCCAACAGAGGCCTCACCGCGTCGAGTATTTCGCCCTTGCTCGAGAACGCTCCCACCTTGACCCGCCGCATGTTCCCATCCCTGTCAACGATGACGCTGTGCGGGATATAGTACACGTTGTACTTGGACGACACTTCGCCTTTGGCATCCAGCACTACCGGGAAGGACAGGCCATTTCCTTTGAGGAACTTCTCCACCGTCGCCCTGTCTTCCTTCAGGTCCACTCCAAGCACTACAAGGCCTGAAGACCGCTGCTCGTCGTATGCCGCCTGCAAAAGAGGCATCTCATCGCGGCAAGCCGGACACCAGGTTGTCCAGAAGTTGATCAGAACAACCTTGCCCTTGAGGTCGCCCAGCGTGACGTTCTTGCCATCAAGCCCGGGAAGCGTGAAATCGATTGCCGGGTCCGGGCGCTTGCCATCGGGCGAAACCCCGCTGCGGTCGGATGCCGCGGCGCGGCAACCGGCGCCGAAGACGGGCGCCAGCAACAGCAAGATCAACATGGCGAAGAACGCCGGCCGGCGCGGGCAAGGGGCTCTCGCGCTCGCTCGGATGCCCGAACAGATGCTGCTCATTCGCTCTTCTCCGGTACTGCCACCACGAATTTCAGGATGCATTCCTGTCCCATTTCGCCCTGGTCCTCGCCGTCCTCTCTCGGTCGATCATAGCCATTGCACCGCCTGGCAGCGCACGCGCTCCTACAACCATCAAATTCTAGGGGACCTTCATTAGTGGCTGATTATCGCTGGATTAAAATAGGCTTAATTTCGCCCGCGCTTTGCCGGTGCTAATAAGGGACAGTGTCGAGGCCCGGTTTGTAGCATTGTCCCTCAGGCAGAAGTACGCGTGGGGCGTTGACAATTCCCTTATGACCGGCTATGATACAGCATACTGGTAGAGGGTATCACCTAGTTTAGGCCGGAGTCAAGTAGTAGAATACGGCTATGGTGAACATCGCGAGGCACAACCTCTTCGCCGACAAGGGCCGGCTCTTCATCAGCGTAGGAGGCGTGGCTTTTGCCGTGCTCCTGATCTCTATCCTCGTCGGCCTTTACCAGGGATGGAGCCGGGCGGTCACCCTCTACGTGCACAGCGCCGGCGCCGACGTTTGGGTGCGACAGTATGGGACGGCCGACATGTTCCACAGCACCTCGTTCATGCCCGCTTCCACGGCCGACCGGATCCGGCAGCTCCCCGGTGTGAAACAGGCGACCCCGTTCCTGGGACGGACGGCGAATCTGACGGTAGGCACAAAGCAGGTCATGGCCTACCTGGTGGGCTACGACTCCAACGACGGCCTCGGTGGGCCAGTAAGGATGTCGTCCGGCTCCGCCGCAGTCCGGCCCGGCGAAGTCATCGTGGACCGGTCCCTGGCATCAAGCAACGACGTGAAGCTCGGCCAGACGGTGCAGGTACTGGGCAAGCCGCTGAAAGTAGTGGGGATCTCGGACGGCGGCAACATGATGATATATTCATTCGCCTTCATAGCGCGTGAGGACGCGGAAGATCTGCTGAGGCTGAAAGGGGTGGCCAACTTCTACCTCCTCAAGGTTGAAAGTCCGCCACAACGCAACGACGTCATACAAAGCGTGAATCTCCAGGTTGCCGGGGCAGACGCGCTGTCGGTAGAGGATTTCGCTGAAGTCAACCGGGGGTTCATAGACGGCACATTCCTGCCCATCATCATGGTGCTCATATTCATCGGGTTCGGCGTCGGCGTCGCCGTAATCGGGCTGACGATCTATGCTGCCACCATGGAGAAGTCACGCGAATTCGGAGTGCTCAAAGCCATGGGGGCGACGAACGGCATGTTGTACCGGGTCGTGCTCCAGCAAGCGCTCGTCGCTGCCGTGCTGGGCTACGTCCTGGGCGCCTTGCTGACCATCGCCGTCGCCGCAACGGCGGGAAGGGCATCTCCCATGTTCGTGATCAGTCTGACTCCTGCGGCCATGGCCGGCATATCCGCAGTCGCCATATTGATGAGCCTCGCCGCCTCCTTCGTCCCGGTGAACCGTCTGGTACGGATCGACCCGGCGATCGTATTCCGCTCTTGAGGTGCACCATGAAAAGCGACGCTCCACTGGAGCTAAGGAAAGTCACCAAGGTATTCGGAGGGGGCAATAACGCGGTAACCGCGGTGAAGGACGTGGACCTGCTGGTCAAGCGCGGCGAGCTGCTGCTGATCATGGGACCTTCGGGCTCCGGCAAGACCACGCTGCTCACCATGGCCGGCTGCCTGCTCAGGCCGACGTCTGGGACCGTCCTCATCGATGGCATGGATACAACGAGAATGTCTGACAGGGAGCTTTCAAAGCTGCGCCAGCGTTCCATCGGGTTCGTTTTCCAGTCGTTCAACTTGCTGTCCGCGCTGACCGCCCAGCAGAATGTGGAGGTCTCTCTGAACCTTGCCGGAAGGAACGGTCTTGCCTGCCAGGAGGAATCGGCGAGGTCGCTGGACAACCTCGGCCTGGCCGCCAGGAGGCACTTCCGCCCGGAAAAGCTATCGGGCGGTGAGAAGCAGCGTGTATCGATAGCCCGGGCGCTGGTCAAGGACCCGGACATAGTCCTGGCCGACGAGCCAACGGCAAACCTGGATTCCCGCAGGGGACGAGAGATCGTCGAGGTGCTCAAGGCAATCGCCGGAGGCCGCGGCAAGGCGGTCATCGTGGTGAGCCACGACCATCGCATCCGCGAGCTGGCGGACAGGGTGATGTGGCTGGAGGATGGCCGTCTGGAGGAGATGAAAGTGCACCGCGACCCGGTGTGCGGCATGGAGATCGACCCTGCCCGGGCGTCGCGGTCCCTCACCCACAACGGCGTCACCTACTACTTTTGCGCCGAAGGCTGCCAGCGCCTGTTCGCCGAAGACCCCAACCGGTTTCTCAAAGCTGGCTAGCACCTGCTCTCAACGCCTCTACCGACGAACTCATAATAGGCAGCACAGCGGCTAATCTCCCTGCAAGTTTGGCGCAACGAGGGATACCAGAGCATGCCGGTTTGCCTGATCTGCTTCCAGTATGTGCCGATCTCCGGGTTCATCGGGTCGGACAAGGTGGTAGCCAGTTGTTTGGAAAAACCAATAGCAGAATGCTGCAGCCGGAGCAAGAACCTCCCGCGAAACGTCATTCCGGCCTCCGAGCCGGAATCCAGAACCG
>JACPRR010000048.1 GCA_016189825.1 Chloroflexota bacterium | reverse complement strand
GTCCCGATGACCCTGTCCACGTTATTGTCCGTGAGATCCTGATTACGGGGCGGAGGCCAGGGCTATGGGGCTGGCGTTATCAATATCCACATCGGCAGCTTGCCGACAGCACGAGTATCAATATGATCGAGTGTACCGGCCAACTCGTCCACCCGGTACGACGCCATTCGGCCCGTTTCCTGGCTGGTAAGGAATAGGAAGTCGCCCCTGGGGCTGAGGGTGAAAACTCGCGGCACTGGTTCCGTGGGCAGCCAGCGGATCGGCGTCAGCTTCCCGGTACGCGCGTCGGACGCGAACCACGCGATGCTGTCATGGCCCCGGTTGGAGACATAGACGGTCCGGCCTGAAGCGGAAACGCGTATCTCGGCGCATTTGCTTTCGCCTTTGAAACCCTCTGGCAGCGTGGAAACGGTCTGGAACAGGCTCAACGTGCCACTGGAAGGATCAAGGTTGTAAGCCGTGACCATGCTCACCTGCTCGTGACAGAAATAGACAACATTCAACTTGGGATGAAACCACAAGTGGCGCGGCCCCGACGGCCCTTCCGGGACAACCTTGAACGGCGAATTCGGGGTGAGATGGCCCGTAGCTTCGTCAAACTTGAATTGGAGAATCATGTTTGAAGGCACCGGTGAAGCAGTATGCGGGACCAGGACGAACCTGTTGCTTGGGTCCACCTGTACCGAATGCGCCCCCTTTGCGGTATCCACCCATTCTACCGGCGGGGCGCCGACCGCGCCGTTCTCTCCGATGGGGTGGACAGCGACGTTCCCGGAATGATTGTAGGAGGAGAGCACGAACCTGCCTTTGCGGTCAGTAGTGACAAATACGGCGTCAGAGCCCGGTGACACCTTGCCTGTGAACGATAGTCCCCCGGTCTCGCTGTCTATGCGGAAGCTCCGGAGTTCGTTGACTTCGCGGCAACTGATGTATACCGACTTCCCCTGAGGGTCCATCGCCATGGGAGATGGACGGCCGGCAACCTGCACTACGCCCCGCGGTTCAACCCTGCCGCTCATGCCATCGAGCGTGAAGATAAGGACCTTGTCTTCTCCCGAAACAGAGACATACATAAATTGTGGCATGTTCATATCACCTCTGCCGGCAACTGGATTCTCTTGCTCACTATTGCGCCCTGCCGGCCGTTCGAGGCGTATCCTTTGGTCTGGTTTCTGCCCGGATCGCCAGACAGGACTATGCCGATGCTCTCCGGGCTCCAGAACACGGGCACCAGCCTGTCGGGATCCGTTGACTCGCAATACTCTTTGGGCGCCAGGCCCTTCTTAACGTACTCGCAGAGCGTGAAATTAGTGATACCGGAGGCACGCGCCAATTTTTCCGCGAGCTTCGCCGGCGATTTGCAGTGCTCGTAAAGGTACTGCTTGACATCGCGCTTCGTCCACCCGGCACCCGCGATCGCCTTGGCCACTCCGGGGCTCATCACGATAAGGTGGTTCTGTCTTCCGGTCCACGCGCAGTAGTAGATGTAGCGCTCCATCATCCGCCCGATAATCTCGGCGATTATTTCCAGGTGGTCCTCAGGTTTGTCCCCGGCGGTGTAGGTGGGCCCGCTAATGTTGCAGCTATTCTGTATGCTCACCACATTCTCGCCGGCCTTGAAGCCGCGGTCCACGCTGAATGGCTGCCACCCGATCTCTGCCGCGGCATCCTCGTTCTCTGCGAGCACCACATTGAATGTCTGAGCGATCGAACCTTTGTCGGTCGCGCCGGGGGGAATCCTCATGCCGCCGATGTTACGCATGTAGAGCCTCAGGAAGCGGCCAATGCTCGTATTCGCCTGCCTGCCAACGCGCATCACACCCGACCCGTAGTTGAAGTCCAATTGCTTGATAATCGGGCCGCTCAGGATTATCAGCGGCTCCCAGCCGGTGGTGCTGCCGGAATGCTGAAAGCCGAACTCCTTGTCGTTTATCGTCTCTACAATGGCGACCAGTATCGGCATATACTCCGGCCGGCATCCCGCCATCACGCCGTTGGCCGCGACGCTCCATATCGTGGCCTCCCGGTATTCGAGCGGCAACACGCCGAGCACTTCTTTCGGAGACCGGTCCGTGTACTTCAGGAATTCGTGGACCCTCTCCAGGGTCGGTGGGATCACAGGGAGACCGTCGCTCCACTGGCTTTGATGAAAGAAGTCTTGCACCTCGTTCAAGGTGCCCTTGAACACGATGTCGGTCGGTCCCGGCTCGTCCGGCCTGACTGCCTCCTTTGCGGGCGTCGCCAGCGCATCCAGGAAGTTCTTGAGAAGCACCTGCTCGGACTTCTTGCGCACTGTCCCCTGGTCATCAAGCTGGGGATGGCCCGGGTATTCCGCAACCGCCAGGTTGCCAATGCCGAGGTACTTCGAGATTATGCGTGCCTGCTCGACAAAGGCGCTGGCTACTATCGATACGCTGGGTATGCCGGCTTTCTCAGCCGGCGCGGTGGCCCGCACAACTGCGGGCGTGCAGGCCCCTCAGGCGCCAACCCCCGCAACAACCAGGTCGCAACCCTGCTCTATGAGGACTCTCCCTCCCTCGAGGACATCTGCCCCCCTCGGGCCGTGAATGGTGCCAAACACGTCGTAGTCAACGAATTTGATGCCGGGATACCGC
>JACPRR010000047.1 GCA_016189825.1 Chloroflexota bacterium | reverse complement strand
TTCCAGGACCCTTACAGCTCGCTCAATCCCCGCATGCGGGTGAAGAACGCCGTCGCCGAGCCTCTGGTGGTAAACAATGTTGGGACGCCCGAGGAGGTTAAGGAGCGGGTAAGACAGGCGATCCTTGACGTGGGGCTCCCGGAAAGATCGCTCGAGCTGTACCCACACGAGTTCAGCGGCGGCCAGCGTCAGCGCATAGCGCTGGCCCGCGCCCTGATACTGAAACCCAAGATGGTGGTGCTTGACGAGCCGGTGTCCGCCCTGGATGTTTCGATTCGGGCACAGGTCATGAACGACATGAAGGACCTCCAGCAGAAGATGGGCGTCGCCTATCTCCTCATCGCCCATGGCCTGGACACTGTCCGCTACATGTCCCACTGGATCGGCGTCATGTACCTCGGGAAGCTGGTCGAGACCGGCCCCTCCGAGGAAGTGTTCAACCATCCCGTCCATCCCTATACCCAGGCGTTGTTCTCGGCCGCTTTGCCGTCCCACCCGGACAAGCCCAGGCACGAAATAATCCTCGCCGGCGAAGTGCCCAGCCCGGTCAACATACCCTCGGGATGCCGTTTCCATCCCCGCTGCTTCGCCAGGAAGGACATCTGCTCGGAACAGGAAGCCGCGCTCACATCTATCGGCAACGGGCACATGGTCGCCTGCCACCAGGACTAATAGCCCGCGCTGCGGCGCCGAAGACGGTTCGCTAATCCCTCTGCGCCCCCTTTAGGAAAGGGGGGGAACCGTAGGAGCTCCCTGAAAGGGAAAAACAAGCCTCAGCGGCTGCGTGATTGGGCGAACAGGCCGTGGGCCAGCAGCGCCGCCCCTATGGCCCCGGCGATCTGTGGGTCCGTGCCACCGAGGCTCACTGCCTTGACGCCAAGCTCTCGCTCTATGCGGGTAACCACGCCGATGTTCTTCGCGATGCCGCCGCTGATGGCGAACTCCTTGGCCACACCGAGCCGCTGTATCAACGCGCTCACGCGCCGGGCCAGCGCCCCAAAATAGGCCGCGAGCACCTCTGGCTTGCTCCACCCCCGGCGCAGCAGGTCGATGACCTCGCTCTTGGCGAAGATGACGCAAGTGGAAGAGATGGGTGCAGGGTCGGTTTCCACCGTCATGCTCAAAGGTCCCACCTCCGTTATCGGAATCCCTATGAGCTGCGCGATAACCTCGATGCTGCGCCCGGTGCCGGCCGCGCATTTGTCGTTCATGAGGAACTGGGTCACCTTGCCCTGCGCGTCACAGCGGTTCGCCTTGAAGTCCTGCCCGCCCATGTCGAGTATCGTCCTCACTGCCGGGTTCAGATAATTGACCCCCCGGGCATGGCAAGTGATCTCGGTTATAGTCTTGTGAGCAAAAGGCACGTTGACGCGGCCGTACCCGGAGCCGACAACATAGCGGATGTCGGCCAGCTTCAACCCTGTGCCGTCGAGCGCGGCATTCATCGCCCTCACCGAGCTTTCCGAGCTATCAGCGCCGGTTCTCAAATTGGCAAAGGCATACAACTGCCTGTCAGCCAGGACCACCGCCTGCGAGCTGACAGAGCCGACATCGATGCCGCCAGTCAGAACGGCGTCAGGCGCCAGCCCGTTCTCGGACTTCCAGGTATACTCTTTCCATCTCCAGAACTCCGGCTGTGTGATGTCAGGTTCCTTTCTGGTCGCGCGCGATGAGGGCCGCACCCAACGCGGTCACAATCTGCGGCTCTTCGGGGACAACAATGCTCTTTCCCAGGTGATGCTTCAACCTCTCGACGACGCCAATGTTCTTCGCTACGCCGCCGAAGAAAATCACCTGCTCCTCGACGCCGAGGCGGTGCACCATTGACGAAATCCGCCTGGCTATGGAATCTCCGATGGCCCGTGTGATGTCCGCCTTCGATGTCCTGGCGTGTATCAGGGAGACGACCTCCGTCTCAGCGAAGACCACACAGTTTGAGTCCAGGGATATGTCGCGGTCCGACTGGAGGGACAGCTTCCCGACATCCTCAATACGGATCTCCAGTGCGCGCGCCATGGCTTCGACGAACGCGCCGACGCCGGCAGCGCACTTGTCGTTCTTGCCGTAGGACACTACCTTGCCAGTCCCGTCGCAACGGATGGCACGGGCCTGTTCGCTACCCACATCAATGGCGGTCCGGGCCCCCGGGCACAGCCACACCGCTCCACGCGCATCAGCGACGACTTCGGTTACGGCGCGGTCGCCGTACCCGGCCTCCTTATTGCCGACCCCCGTGCTGAGCAGCCCGGAAACGTCTGACGCGGAGGCATTCGCCCGGCCCAGTGCCAGGGAAAGCGCCTCCTCGCAGGTCTTGCGCAGCTCGAACTGGCCCTCCAGGACGGCGTAGCCGGCAATCCCGGAATCACCGAGGACCACGGCTTTTATCGACTCGGCCCCGACATCAAGTCCAACAGTTAGCAAGTTCTGATTCCTTCAAATGGAGTTGCCCGTGCCACCCGGCTTGCAGCTACAAGGAGCAGCAACACGCCTGACTCAAAAATTGTATACCCGGCACATAGTAGTGTCAACGCGAGACCCGCCCTCGGGTTCGCGGATTGCAGCCAGATAGCGATACGTCCAGACATAGCGTCGACACGGGGAGAACGCGGCTGCCGTAGAAAGATGTAGATCACATCGGCGAACTCGCCGCCCGTTACTCTGATGGGTGACGTTGCTTTCGTCAAGGCGGCGGCCATTGCTGTGGCAATTGAAAGGGATCATGGGATTGTCGACCCGCCACAAACATGAAGGATTGTGTTCACAAAGCTCTTTAGTTCTGGGCATTGGGCAATTGCAACCATCAAATCATTTTCACGCAGGATATGGCTGGCATCCCGGGGCTTCACATACGCTTTCCCCTTGCGTCCTATTCGGAAGACTTCTGCGATGCGGTATGATGGCGGATGATGGTTGTTCACGATTTCAGGACTCCCACGCGGGGCGGTCTTGTTATGACCGGCCAATTCCTGAATAGTCGTCCAATAGGGCAGGAGCCATGCTTCGAAGTCATGCAAGGCGACATGGGGGTGGAATTTTGGGTTGTGACCAACCCATTGTGTCATTTTCGTCTTGGCATCCATGGCGCTTGCGAACAGTGAGGGCTCTGTGCCCGTGTATACGTCGGTTAGAGCGATAACGCAATCAGCTGGGTTTTGCCGATCCGCTAATAGGTTTTCCACGATACGTTTGAGCTTGTTCTCTGTCGGTATCCGCCCGTCGTAGAGTTCAGGATCGAGCCGAGGCATCGAACCAGCCAATTTCGTCTGAAGAAAGGTACGCAGATAGGGGAGAAAAGCTCTTTCCGTTTCGCCCTCAACGATGAGTGCGATTCTCATGCTCTCCCTCCGATCCTGCCCATGCGCCAGACTTCATCCAAGGTGTATTCCTTGAGCCAGGCTTCCAGATCAAACGAATCCGCCCATTTTGTGGTGGCCAAGCCCTCATCGTCACTATCCATAACCACGACCTCTTTGGGATCCAAGAACCGGATAAGCCTGTCAGAATGTGTTGCAACGACTATCTGGGTTCTCTGTGATGCCTCGCGCATCAGTTTGGCGAGGAGGCTTAGCAACTCTGGGTGAAGACTGACCTCAGGCTCATCAATCATCGTAATCGTTGACAAGGATGGGCTCTGGAGGAGAGACACAAGCCACAGGAACCGAAGAGTGCCTTCCGACAGTTGATGCATATACATCGATTTGCTGAAGTTCTTCTCCTTCCAAGTCATCGCCAGCATGCCCGCAGCAACCGGAGGGAAACTCAACGATTCGAAGTTCGAGAAAGCTGCTTTCAGGGTGTCTTCGATCGTCTCATATCGGCCAGGATCACCTTCTCGCAAGTAGTACAAGAAGGGGACTAGGTCCTCTCCGTTTTCTCCAGGTTGTTCCGCTGGCTTCATTTGTTGAGGAAGTTTTACCGGGGCACGAGGTCCGACGTCAAGTGCATGGTACTGGGTTACGGAACTCATGATA
>JACPRR010000044.1 GCA_016189825.1 Chloroflexota bacterium | reverse complement strand
TGTGCAAGGAGTGGGGCTATCCGCCCAATATTACGCCGTTTTCACAGATACTAAGCGTGCAGGCGGTGCTTCACATCAGCATGGGCGAGCGCTATGCGACCGCGCCGGACGAGACCATCAGGTACCTGCTGGGCCACTACGGCGAGCCGCCCGGGCCCATAGACCAGAATGTGCTGGACAAGGTTTCTGGCCTGCCCCAGGCCAAACCTTTCCTGAACTGGGAGCAACCGCAGCCCTCGATGGAAGACCTGCGCAAGCAGGTCGGGCGCCCCGGGATTTCTGACGAGGAGTTGCTGCTGAGAGTTCTGTACCCGCAGCAACACGTTGACGCCACGCTGGCGGCGGGACCGATCAAGGACAACTACCCGCGCGGTGACAAGCCCGCGATAGCTGTGGTCAAGGAACTGGTGAAAAGAAAGGACACGAACTACTTTCGTATGGAGAATAAAGGTATCTCCCTGACCCTGCGCAGGCTCCAGGCAAGGGCGAACTGATCTGTGGACTAGGGCCAGAATGACGTTTCGTGGGACGTTCTGCGAACCTGAACTTGACGCGGATGGTAAAACTGGTAAAATCGGTCAGCGGTTGGGTGCTGCCACCTGCTACTGCGGGATACACCATGTATGCCGCAGATGTTAAGCACAAGCAGTGATCGATGACGAAGGCAGTGCACTTTCGGGCTGAAATTAACGATTGGAGGTACGCGGATTCAAGCCATGGGGAGAACCCATGGTGGCGCATGCAAGGCAAATGAAGAAGCTTATCATCTCAGCGGCGCTGGTAGGTGGCGTTACACCAACGCAAGCCCCGTACAATCCGATAACGCCGGATGAAATCGCCAAAGAGGCGAAACGCGCAGAGGATGCCGGAGCGGCCATTGTTCACATCCACCCGCGCGACCCCCGTACTGGCGAGCCAACCACGGACACGCAGGTCTTTGCCGAGACCCTGAGCAAGATACACCATACCACTAACCTGGTCATGTGTCCCACGACCGGGCTTGCCCATCACGCCACCGTGGAACAGCGGACCGCGATCGTATCGCTGGTCAGGCCTGAGGTTGCCACACACGACATTGGTTGCAACTGGGGCAGTCGTGACAGAATCGTCAAACGCACTACGAAATGGAAGTACGACTGGGAAAAACCTTACCTGGAGGCCTACAAGAAAGTGGCCAAACCTTTTACCCAGGGCGACATCGAGTGGATGTGCGAGGAGATGCAGAAGGCTGACACCAAGCCCGAGTACGAGCTATTCAATACCGGCTTTCTGTGTACCATGGCCTATCTGAAAAAGGAGTTCAACGGCTATTGCGCGCCTCCACTGTGGGCTACGTTCATATTCGGGACCTTCAGCGGGTGTCCGGCTTCGCCGGAGCAAATCGTCCATATGAAGCGCACTGCCGACGACATGCTGGGGAAGGATACATATGAGTGGCAGGTCATTGGAGTTGGCTACCCCGCGCAGTTCGAGGCGGCGACCATGGCGATTATCATGGGCGGCCATTGCCGGGTGGGCCTGGAGGATAACCTTTACATTGAGAGAGGCGTTTATGCCAAGAGCAGCGCCCAAGCAGTGGAGCGAATGGTGAGAATCGCCCGCGAGTTGGGGCGAGAGATCGCAACGCCCGACGAGGCCAGGGAGATTCTTAAACTGAAGGGCAAGAGCAAGGTCAACCTGTAGGCATTGCATTAGAACTCGGGAGCGCCAGCAGCGTGGCCGCAGGCCGGCGCCGGGTCGCCATAGCATGTCCTGCATGTCCCCCGCGCGGAAAGCCAGGATGTGACGCTGATCCCGATGCCTTCGCTAAGAGCAGCCCAGATGCTTTGATGCTTCGAGGAGTTGGGTGAGAAAGTGATTGGTCCTGCCGAGATGGCCGGGACATAACATAATGAAAGCAGACTTTTCAAGACTGGATAGGGCGTTTGCTCCGCAGTGTGTAGCTGTCGTCGGAGACAAGCCGGACTTCAAGTGGCTGCGTGGCCAAAGCCAGTTCAAAGGGAAGCTCTATTCGGTGCAGATCAATCCCCGCAACTTCGAGAAGATCAAGGCTATGGGGGTAGATAACTATACCAGCCTCTCAGATATCCCGGAGCCGGTGGACCTGGTCATAGTGGCTGTGCCGCGCGCGGTGGCTCCACAGATCCTGGATGACTGCGTTCGCAAGGGGGTGGCCGCCGCGCATGTCTTCACCTCGGGTTACTCGGAGACCGGTACCGAGGAAGGGGTGAGACTTGAGAGATTGCTCAAAGAGCAGGCTGAACAGACCGGGCTTCACCTCATCGGCCCTAACTGTCTGGGGTTTTTTAACCCCGCAGTAGGGTTGAAGCAGGTCCCTGACCAATACAGTGGGACGACGGGCCCAGTAGGTTTCATCTCGCAAAGCGGCAACCATGCCGTCGCCTTTTCCATGGATGCACATCTGGTGGGACTGGACCTCAGCAAGTCGGTGAGCTTCGGCGGGGGCATAGTGCTCGATTCAGCGGATTTCCTCGAGTATTTCGGCCAGGACCCGGGAATCAAGGTTATCGGTATGTATGTCGAAGGGGTCAAGGATGGGAGGCGGTTCTTGTCTGTGTTGCGCGAAGTCGCTGCCAGGAAGCCGGTGGTGGTATGGAAAGGAGGGAGGACGGAGGATGGAGAGCGTGCGGCCGTGTCGCATACCGGGTCGTTGGCCGTATCTCAGACCACGTGGGACTCCGTGATGAGGCAGTGCGGGGCCATAAAGGTCAACGGATCGGATGCAATGGTTGATACCGTGAAGGCGTTGGTGTTCCTTTTGCCGGTTCAGGGCAACCGGGTGGGAGTGACCGGGGGGTCCGGCGGGCAGTCTGTTGAAATAGCGGATGTGTTTGCCGAAGCAGGACCGAAGGTGCCTTTGCTTACTCAAAAATCATACGCCGAGCTAGCGTCGTTCTTTAACCTTGTTGGGGCCAGCTATCGCAACCCGATAGACACAGGGAACATGAATCGCGGACAGATGAAACGCATCTTAGAGATTCTGGAGCAGGACGACAACGTTGATAACCTGGTGCTGCTGGTCACTCCGCGCATGGTCCGTGGAAACCAGCTCGATAGTTACCTGAATGCCCTGATTGATGTCCGCAGGAAGGCAAACAAGCCAGTGATGGCGTTCCTCAGCACCCTTTTCTCATCTGAGGAGACCCAGGTGGCCAGAGAAGTTATCCGTAAGCTCCAGGGTGCTGGCATTCCAGTGTTTGGCTCGTTTCAACGCGGCGCTCGGGCGCTGAGAAATGCTCACGAATACTATGAGTTCAAAAGGAGGACGGACCATGGAACTGACCCAGGATGAGGTGTTACAGATAGTCAAGCTTGTCGAGGAATCTGCCTTTGATGAACTCCAATTGGAAATGGAGGGCATGAAGCTCGTGGTGAGAAGAGGGGGTGTGGTCGCGCCTGCCGGGGAGGTGGAGGCAGTGGCCGCCACGCCACGTGATCCGGCGCCCGCTGCGAAGCCGGCGGTCGCGGCGAAGCAGGAAAAGGCTGTTCTTCAGGCGCCCCCAGCGCCGAAGGCTGGGAGCCCTTCGGGTGCTGCGACACCGAGTGTCGCCACTGCCCTGGAGCCGGGGCAGGTTGCTATCAAGGCGCCGACCGTGGGCACGTTTTACCGGGCGCCGAAGCCGGGCGCTCCCCCATTCGTCCAGGTTGGAAGCTACGTTACTGAGGACGATACGGTCTGCATTCTGGAAGTGATGAAGTGCTTCATATCGGTTAAGGCAGGGGCAAGAGGCTACATTACCAGGATCTCCGCCGAGAATGAGCAGCTTGTCGAATTCGGTCAGGAGCTGTTCGTGATCAAGGTCGGAGAAAAGGTGGCGACCGCCGCTCCATGAAGAGGATTTCACAGGTATTGGTGGCCAACCGTGGCGAAATAGCCGTTCGCATCATCAGGGCTTGCAAGGACCTGGGGATAAAAACGGTGTTGGCGGTCTCGCAAGCGGACCGGGAGAGTCTTGCCGCCAGGATGGCAGACCGGACGGTCTGCATCGGTTCTGCCAGGCCGGCAGACAGCTACCTGAAGACCGAGAGCGTGGTTGCCGCCGCCCTCGGAACCGGCTCGCAGGCCATCCACCCTGGATACGGGTTCCTCAGCGAGCAGGCCCAACTGCCCGAGGCTTGCGCCAGGTTCGGCCTGGTCTTCATCGGTCCCACGGCTGATAACATCAGGAAAATGGGTGACAAGGACCTGGCGCGCAGGATAGCCCGTGACGCCGGTGTGCCCACCATTCCCGGGTCTGAGGTGGTTTCCAATTGCGACGAAGCGATACGCGCGGCTGAGAAAGTGGGCTACCCGGTTCTCCTCAAGGCTGCGGGCGGCGGTGGAGGGCGTGGAATAGTCATCGCGGCCGATCCCATGGGGATAAAAGGGAAGTTCGATATCGCTTCGTCTGAGGCCATAGCCGCTTTTGGCGACGGCAGGCTCTATGTTGAGCATTACTTCGCCAATTGCCGGCACATTGAGGTGCAAGTCCTTGGCGACCACTTGGGGCACATCGTACACCTGGGGGAACGCGACTGCTCTTTGCAGCGCCGCTACCAGAAGGTGCTGGAAGAAGCACCGTCACCGGTGGTCACTCCGGAGCTTCGGGAGCTGGCTGCCTCGATGGCGCTGGCCGTGGGACGCAGTATCCAATACGAAAGCGTGGGAACGGTAGAGTTCATTTTCGATCTCGACAGGCAGCGCTTCTACTTCATGGAGATGAACACCAGGATCCAGGTCGAACACCCGGTGACGGAAATGGTGACAGGCGTAGACCTGGTCAAAGAACAAATACTGATCGCCGACGGCAACCCTGTGCGCCTTTCGCAGGCCGACGTCAAGGTGTCCGGACACTCCATTGAGTGCCGCATAAACGCCGAGTCGCCCGAGGCGGAATTCCGGCCTTGCTCGGGGAGGATTACGGACTGGGCGGTCCCGGTGGGCGCCGGGATACGGGTGGACAGCCACTGTTATCCTGGCTACCTGGTCCCTCCGTACTATGATTCGCTGATTGCCAAGGTTATTACCGTCGGCGATAGCCGTCGCCAGGCAATCGAGCGTATGAAGTACGCGCTGGGCAACTTCACCGTTTCGGGGGTGCCTACAACGATACCGCTCCACCAGGCATTGCTGGATGATAGTGATTTCATTGATGCACGGGTGAATACAAAGTGGCTGGAAGCTAGCTTTATGCCTGTGCATCCCTTCTCAGGAGCGGCCGCGTGAGCAACGAGGTCCGTTTTGTCGATCAGACCATACGCGACGGGCACCAGAGCCTGTGGGCAATGCGGATGTCCACTCCCATGATGCTCGCCATCGCGCCGGTGATGGATGAAGCGGGATACGAGTTCGTGCAGTTGATTGGAGGCGGTCAGGTAAGCGCCGCCATGTACAACTATCGCGAGAACGCTTTCGACAGGATGCGACTCCTTGTCAAAGCAATGCCGCATACTCCGCTGGGCTTCGGGACGCCCCCCAAGACAATAGGCGGGTTCCAGGTTATGCCGGATTCGGTGCGCGATCTCTGGATGAGGTGCTGTGCCGATGCCGGGGCAGGATGGATAGGGCTCAACGAGTTCCTGGGCAACTACCGGGACATGAGCGGGATGGCGGAGCTGTCCAGGAAGCTTGGGCTGAAGATCAATGTCCCCATGGTATTCGCCATCACTCCCCTGCACACCGATGAGTGGTACACGCGGAAAGCGGCAGAAATAGCCCAATCGCTGAAGCCCGACAATATCTGGATCAAGGACTCCATGGGACTGCTGACACCGGAGCGAACCAGGACGCTGGTGCCGGCGATACTCACAGGCATTGGCGACATTCCACTGGGGTTCCACTCTCACTGCAATACCGGGCTGGCCCCGCTATGCTACCTGGAGGCCGTCCGCCTCGGGGCCAGGGTGGTGCATACCTGCCTGCCGCCGCTGGCCAACGGGACCTCCCTCGCCTCCGCGTTCAACGTGGAGCGGAATCTCAGCCTGCTGGGATACCAGCCCATGGTGAACAGGAAGGCGATGGAGGCGGAGTCCGCCCACTTCATGTACGTGGCCAGGCGGGAGGGCAAGCCCATAGGTGAGCCTGTGGAGTACGACGTCTCTCAGGCGACCCGGGGCATGGCGGGGGGAGTGATCTCGAACCTCAAGTACTATCTAGAGCAGAGGGGCCTTGAGAATCGCTGGGATGATGTGGTGGACGACATACAGGTGATGTGCAAGGAGTGGGGCTACCCGCCCAATGTGACCCCGTACTCGCAGATAATGAACGTGCAGGCGGTGCTGAATGTGAGCGTGGGGGAACGTTACAAAGTGGCGCCAGACGAGACCATCAGGTACCTGCTGGGCCACTTCGGCAGGCCGCCTGCGCCCATAGACCAGAACGTGCTGGACAAAGTATCCAGCCTGCCCCAGGCCAAACTTTTCTTGAAATGGGAGCAGCCACAGCCGTCGGTAGAAGACCTGCGCAAACAGATTGGGCGGCCCGGGATATCCGATGAGGAGCTCTTGTTGCGCATTTGCTACCCGCAGCAGCACGTTGAGGCAATGTATGCTGCCGGACCGATCGTGAACAACTACCCGCGAGGGGACAAGCCGCTGCTGGCCTTGATCACGGAGTTGACGACGAGGAAAGACGCCAGCCACGTTCGTGTGGAGAAAACGGGATTCTCCCTGACTTTGCGCAAGTTCCGGGCGAAGCAAGGCTTCCCCGAATTATACAGGGGTCGCGCCGGCTAGTCCCAATTTTGCGTAACTGCTCAACCCCCAAGGAGTGTTAGCATGCAGATTGCCGAAGGTCTTTATGCCTTTTTGTGGGATGGACAGGGGCACAACTGCAACAGCTATGCGATACGGTATTCCCTCGATGGCTCGCCTCGTTACGTGGTCATCGACCCCGGCAAGCTGAGAGTACTCGTCGCCAATGGAACGGAAGGAGAAAAGGAGTACCGGGGAGGCGGCTTTGACAGCTTGCTCGGGAAAATGGAGGCCGATGGCATAAGGCCGGAAGACGTCGCGCTGGTGATCGTGACGCATGCCCACGGCGATCATTGCGGGTCTGCCTACGAGTTCAGCCGTAGAGGAGCCAGGGTTGCCGTGCACAAGGACGACGCACAGAAATACCTGACTGAGGTCATGGACGGCTATCAAGACGGAAAACCCGATAAGGAGGATATCCGGCCGGACGTGCTGCTCACCGAGGGAGAGTTGTTGTTGGGCGCTCCTGCGCCGATTCATTTGTGGGTGATACACACGCCCGGACACCTGCCAGGTTCTATAGCCCTATGGTGGGACGAGAAGAAGGCGCTGTTCAGTGGAGACACCGTCTTCTTGCGCAGGGTTGGCCGGACAGATATAGCGGGAGGGGACCCGAAAGCCATGCGCTCGAGCGTCAGGCGGCTCGCAGTATTAAAAGCGGAATACCTGCTTGCGGGACACGGCAACTCAGGAGTAATCGTGGGCTCGGAAGAGGTAGCGCGGAATTTCGAGCTCGTAATCAGGGCGAGATTGCCGGCGCTCTGAGCCAGCAGACTAGGGCTAGCGAACACTCGTAAGCCGATGGACAACAGAGTCTATTTCGTTGATCAGACCCTGCGTGACGGGCACCAGAGCTTGTGGGCCACCCGGATGTCCACTGCGGCCACGGTCGCTGTCGCGCCGGTGATCGATGAAGCCGGTTACAGACGGGTACAGTTGATGGGAGGGGGACAGGTCAGCGCATGCCTGTACTATCTTCGTGAGAACCCCTTCGAGAGGGTGCGCCTTGTTGCCAGGGCCATGCCGAACAGCCCCATTGGCTTCGGAACGCCGCACAGGACGATCGGCCAGTTCCAGGTTGTACCGGAGTCCGTCCGCGAGCTCTGGATGAGGTGTTGGGCGGAGGCCGGCGCGAAGTGCGTGGGAATCAACGAGCACTTGGGCAATTACGCCGAACTCAGCGACATGGTGAAGATAGCCCGGAGGCTGGGGCTGATAGTGGACATCTCGCTGGTGTTTGCCATTAGCCCCGTGCACACCGATGAGTTCTATGCGCGGAAAGCGGCCGAAATAGCTGAGACATTGAAGCCAGATTCGCTGTGGATAAAGGACTCTATGGGGCTGCTGACCCCCGAACGCACCAGGACTCTGGTGCCGGCGGTGCTGAAGAACAGCGGCAACGTGCCTGTAGAGTTCCACGCTCACTGCAACAACGGGCTTGCCCCTCTGTGCTACCTTGAGGCTGTCCGCCTGGGGATCAGAATAGTGCAGACCTGTGTTCCGCCGTTGGCCCAGGGGCTCTCCATACCCTCAGCGTTGAATGTGGAACGGAATCTCCGCCTCCTCGGTTACCAGCCCATGGTGGACAGGAATGCGATGGAGGCCGAATCCGCGCACTTCACCTACGTGGCCGAGCGAGAGGGCAAGCCAGTAGGGGCGCCTGTTGAGTACGATGCTTATCACCAGACTCATGGCATGGCGGGAGGGGTGATATCCAACCTGAAGTGGATGCTAGAGCAGAGGGGATTGCAGCACCGCTGGGAAGAGGTTGTAGAAGAGATACACCTGATGTGCAAGGAATGGGGTTATCCACCCAGCGTGACCCCCTTCTCACAGGTGCTGAGCGTACAGGCGGTGCTCAATATCAGCGTGGGCGAACGCTACGCGGTGGCGCCGGACGAGACGATCAGGTACCTGCTGGGCCACTTCGGCAGACCGCCGGCGCCCATAGACCAGAACGTGCTGGACAAGGTCCTCAGCCTGCCGCAAGCCAGGCGTTTCATCGATTGGGAAGAGCCCCAGCCGTCCATAGAAGACCTGCGCAAAGAGAGTGGACAGCCGGGGATTTCCGATGAAGAGCTTCTGCTCAGGCTCCTCTACCCGAAGCAACATGTCGATGCCATGCTCGCCGCTGAGCCGTCCAGGACCAGCTACCCGCGCGCAGACAAACCGGCGATGGCTCTGATCAAGGAATTAACCAGAAGGAAGGACGCGAGTTACGTTCGCTTGGAGAAGAAGGGGATATCATTGGCTTTGCGCCAGATCGGGGGAAGAAGGAAGTAGTGTCTTGAACCTGAAATCCACTCCGATAGCCAGCTTGCCGTCATTCCTACGGAAATAGCCTATTTTCATCCTTCGTGGTGCCCCAATCCAATCTGGGCATGGAAAATTGCTATGAAAATAGGCGGTCGTCATTCCGGCGAAAGCCGGAATCCAGGCTCGGCCTCAACCATTCTGGATTCCGAATCAAATTCGGAATCAGTCATGTCTATCGCCATGGACACCACGATGTATGAAAATGACCGCCACAAACGTAGGGGCGGGACCGAAGCCTGTCCTGAGCCTGCCGAAGGATGTCCACCCGCCTGGCTGGCTGGCCGACAGGGACGTCGGCCACTACGTTTTCTGGTATTTCACAGTAATGACGGATCATGGGGGACATTTTCATGCTTCGTGGTGCCCCGATCCAGTCGGGGAATGAACAATTCTCGCGAAAATGCC
>JACPRR010000023.1 GCA_016189825.1 Chloroflexota bacterium | reverse complement strand
GGGACCGGGGCGAATACTCATGGGGAGCGATTTTCCTCTGATAGCGCAAAGCCGCCAGTTGCAGGAGGTGCGGTCCCTGGACCTCCCCGAGGAGTTCAAGGAGAGGATATCAGGGGGCAACGCTGAGAGGCTCTTGTTCGGAGGTTCGGCATAGGGAGATGGGAATGGTGCGCGCCTTCGTGGCTATCGAGTTGCCGCAAGCGGCGAAAGAGGGCCTGGCGGCAATTCAGGAAGGGTTGAAGAAAGCCGGCAGGGATGTCGTGCGCTGGGTCTCGCCAGAGGCGATACATCTCACGCTCAAGTTCCTCGGCGAGATTCCGGAAGACATGGCGCCACAGGTGAAAACGGCGCTTGAGGTGGCCGCCGCCGGCATGCCCGGGTTTCGTGTCGAGACGGGCGAGTTGGGATTCTTCCCCAATGCCAGCCGGCCGCGCGTTTTTTGGGTCGGACTGGTGGGTGACATTCCTGAACTGCTGCGCTTGCAGGAAAACGTCGAAGTGGCTCTCGAAGTCCTCGGTTTCCAGCGGGAAGCGCGTGCGTTCAGCCCGCACCTGACCCTGGCGCGTTTCAAGGACGAAGCCGGCCCGGTGGAACGACGGAGTTTCGCGGAGAAGGCGCTGGCAGTCAAGTTGCCGCAGCCGCTGGAGATACCAGCGGCGGGCCTGAGCCTCATGCGGAGTGTCCTGAAGCCCACCGGGGCTGTCTACACCCGTCTGGAGTTTGTGCCATTGGCGAAGTCCTGAGGCGCTGTCCGTCTTGACAGTACTTGTTCCGCACCATATACTAATTAATTGGAGCAAGCGCAAGTGTGTGCGTGCACGGGGTTTGCGCTTGCCGGGCCTTCTCGATCACAAGGGTTTCCACTGTCTCCCTGGATCTTCTCATAGAGCGCCACGAATACTACCATATGTCTAAATACATTTTTGTGACTGGCGGGGTGGTCAGCTCAGTAGGAAAAGGCGTCAGCGTCGCCTCCATCGGCCGGATACTCAAGAGTCGTTCGATTTCGGTCTCGGTGCAGAAGCTCGATCCTTATCTCAATGTCGACCCCGGCACAATGTCACCCTATCAGCACGGAGAGGTTTTCGTCACCAGGGACGGCGCCGAGACCGACCTTGACCTCGGGCACTACGAGCGCTTCATCGATGTGGAATTGACCGCGGCGTCGAACGTTACCTCGGGCCAGATATATGGCGCAGTCATCGGGAAAGAGCGGCGGGGCGATTATCTGGGGGGCACGATCCAGGTTGTTCCCCACGTCACTAATGAGATCAAGGAGCGCATCAAGGAGGTCTCGCGGACTTCCGGAGCGGACGTGGTAATTGTGGAGGTCGGTGGCACCGTCGGAGACATCGAAGGTCTGCCCTTCCTCGAGGCTATTCGCCAGATGCGAAAAGAGGTGGGGCGAGATAACGCCCTGTACATACACGTCACCCTTCTGCCTCATATGGCGACTACGGGCGAGCTCAAGACCAAGCCGACGCAACACAGCGTGAATGAACTGAGGCGCATCGGCATCCAGCCTGACATAATACTATGCCGGAGCGATTTTCCGGTGCCTCCCTCGATCCAGGACAAGCTGTCGCTCTTCTGCGATGTCGACAAGAACGCGGTGATCCCGATGCCGACGGCGTCGACCATCTATGAGGTGCCATTGCTACTGGAGGAGTCCGGGCTCGGCGACATCATCGTTGAGCGGCTGGGGTTGAAGCCTCCGTGCAACAATATCGGCGAATGGCGGCGGCAGGTGGAGGCGCTTAAGGCATGCCTTCAGCCGGTAACAGTCGCGTTGGTGGGCAAGTATGTCGAATTGACTGATGCCTATTTCTCGGTGCGGGAATCGCTCTGTCACGCCGGGGTTTTTCACGAACGACAGGTTAACATCCAGTGGATCGGGGCGGAATCGCTTGAGCGGGACGGCGGCGAAGCCCAACTGGACATGGCCCAGGGAATTGTTGTCCCGGGTGGTTTTGGCTATCGGGGCATTGAGGGCATGATCCGTGCCGCCCGCTATGCCCGGCGGAAGAACATTGCGTATCTGGGGCTAGGGCTGGGCTTGCAGGTGAGGGTTATTGAGTTCGCCCGGGAAGTGCTGGGGACGAACGAGGCGAATTCCACAGAGTTCGTGCCAGACGTGAAGTACCCGGTGATCGACATCATGCCGGAACAGAAGCTTATCAATGGGATGGGAGGGACGATGCGCCTGGGGGCCTACCCCTGCCACCTGGTACCTGGCACGAAAGCCGCGGCCGCGTACGGCGCGCCCGAGGTCTACGAGCGTCACCGGCATCGGTACGAGGTGAACAACCGCTTTCGTGCGGACCTCGAAGGAAAGGGTCTCAAAGCGAGCGGGCTTTCTCCAGACGGAAGGCTTGTCGAGATATCCGAGGTCGCTGGCCACCAGTGGATGGTTGGGTGCCAGTTCCATCCAGAGTTTACATCCCGGCTTGACCGGCCGAATCCCCTGTTCCGCGATTTCATCGGTGCGGCCAAGGGGGTCCTCGTTGAAGGGACGCAGAGACCACTGCCACTGAATTGAACGACATGGACCAACAGCTTCAGCCAATCCAACAGAATCTACTGACCCAGCCTACTCAACCGGGTTACCCAGAGGTGAAGAGCATGATCACTATTACTGAGCTTGAGAGCAAGACGAAGGAAGAACTTGGCGAGCTGGCCAGGGCGCAGGGCGTGTCTGGTATCAGCGGGCTAAAGAAGCACGAGCTGGTCATACGTTTGCTCCAGGCGCAGGCGGCCCAGCAGGGATATGACTTCGGCAACGGCATACTGGAGTCCACCGATGAAGGCTACGGGTTCTTGCGCCAGGAAAGTCTGTTGCCCGGAAGCGACGATGTGTATGTCTCCCAGTCGCAGATACGCCGCTTTGGGCTGAGGAGCGGGGACCTCGTTTCCGGCCAGGTCAGGCCGCCGAAGAACGGAGAGAAATACTATAGCCTGATACGGGTCGAGGCGGTCAACGGCATCGATCCGGAGGCCGCAAAGACACGGCCTCATTTCGGCAGTCTCACTCCGATATTCGCCAACAAACGCATTGTCCTGGAGATTCCCAGCGGCAGCCTGTCGACTCGCATGGTCGACCTTATCGCGCCGATCGGCAGAGGACAGCGCGGCCTTATCGTCTCGCCGCCCAAGGCGGGCAAGACCGTGTTACTGAAGCAGATCGCCAACTCGGTAGCGGTGAACAGCCCCGACATCCATCTCATGATCTGCCTGATCGGCGAGCGCCCGGAGGAAGTGACCGATATGAAACGCTCGGTGAAGGCGGAGGTGGTCGCGGCCACCTTCGATGAGCCGGTCGAAAACCAGACCCGGGTTGCTGAGCTTGGTCTGGAGCGGGCGAAGCGGTTGGTCGAAAGCGGCAAAGCCGTGGTGATGCTCCTTGACGGTATAACGCGCCTGACGCGGGCGTACAACCTGGCGATGCCGTCCAGCGGGCGCACACTTTCCGGCGGCATAGACCCGGTGGCGCTCCACCCCCCGAAGCGGTTCTTCGGGGCGGCGCGGAACACCGACGGCGACGGCAGCCTGACCATTCTGGCAACGTGTCTCGTCGATACCGGCAGCCGCATGGACGACCTGATCTACGAGGAGTTCAAAGGGACTGGCAATATGGAGCTGCACCTCGATCGCAAACTGGCGGAACGCAGGATGTTCCCGGCCATCGACATACTTCGCAGCGGAACGAGGCGGGAAGAGCTGCTTCTTGACGAAACCACGTTGAAGCAAGTGTGGTTGCTGCGACGAATGGTCAATATGATAAACCAGGACTCGCCTAACCCTAGCGAGGGTGTTGAAAGGGTTATCGAGCGAATGGCCAGGACCAAGACCAACGCCGAGTTCCTGTCCAGCTTCACGTCCAAGGAATCCTAGTGCCAGACTGGCCCGGCTTTCCGCCCGTACCTGAACAGCAGGTCCCGGCTTCCGAACCACCCAGGCCTGAGACAACTCTTTCCCCGCAGGACGCCCCCGAGATTGCCGCCCCGGCTCCGCCTCCTCCGCCAGGCCTGGGGGAGCGCGTGCGTTCGTTCTTGCGCTGGTTCAAGGCCAGGGAGAACATCGCGGTCTGTGTCATGGCAGCCGTTGTCCTGGGCCTGCATGTGCCCCTCATCGATACCCCTCATGCCGAGCTTTCAACCCCGGAGTGGATGAGGCAGGACCAGGCCTACAAGGACGATAACACCAGGACCGCGCCGGCTCCCCAGTACATTTTCGATGAGTTGCATTACATTCCCGAGGCCATCCGCTTCCTTCACCGGGAATACCCGGAACAGGAACACGGCATTGTGCGGGGAGAGCATCCACCGCTGTCGAAGTGGCTGATTGCATCGGGGATAGTCATCTTCGGCGACAATCCAGTAGGCTGGCGGGTGTTGCCGATACTCTTCGGCATCGCCTCGATTTTCATCTTCTACCTCATCTGTCGCAGGCTAGTCGGCCAGGAGCCCGGTTTATGCGGGTGCGGTGTACCCAGGCCGCCGGCCCCGCTCGGCTGGAGGTGATGGATGCAAGCTTCGGTGTTTGTTCCGGTATTTGCCACCTTCCTCTTCGCCTCGGAGAACATGAGCTTTGTCCAGGCCCAGGTGGCGATGCTCGACGTGTTTTACCTCACTTTCATGTTGCTGGGCATATTCTTCTACCTGAGGGGCAACCCCATCGCCGCCGGCATCTTCATGGGCCTCAGCATGCTGGGAAAGGCGATGGCCGCCCTTGCCATTCTCGGCATTGCGGTCCATTGGGTGGTAACGCGCCGTGACCAGATGGCCGGCGAGGTCCGCTTCACCTGGAATGCGCTGTTAGGGATCAAGGGGGTTCCATCTACCAGGAGCGATATCCTGGGCATGATGAAGTTTCTCGTGGCGATTCCGGTCGTCTGGCTGGCCCTGCTGGCCCTGCTCGAGTTAGCGGCGACTCACACCTGGTCCAATCCCATCAGCCGTACGATAAGTATGTTGACCTCGCACCTGGGATTGACGTTCAATTCATCCTCGACCTCGACCACGGGTATCGCCACCAGGCCATGGGAGTGGCTCTATTATCCGGGCGGCCTGTTCTACTGGTACACGCCGCGCTTCATCGGCGCGATCGGGTGGACGGTGTGGGCGCTGGTAGTGCCTGCGATGGCCTACATGGGATACGAGATCATCAGAGGCCGTTTCCGGGGCCATGCCGTCGCTACCTTCGCATTGTTCTGGTTCATCGGCGTCTACGGTCTGCTC
>JACPRR010000046.1 GCA_016189825.1 Chloroflexota bacterium | reverse complement strand
GATCACATCCGAACTCCTCGGCGGCGCCAGGGCGCTCGCGAGCAAGCTCGGGGAGAAGGTCAGCCTCGTGCTTGCTGGCGCGGGCGTCGCTGCTGCCGCCAATCAGGCCGCCGCGTACGGCGCTGACACTGTTTACGTAGTTGACGGCCCGTTGCTCAAGGACTACCAGACAGATGCCTACGTATCGGTGCTCGCAGGCGTTGCTAAAGAAGCGAACCCCCGGTACATACTGCTGGGCCAGACAGCCGTCGGCCGCGACCTCGCACCACGATTGGCATTCCGGCTCGGCGCGGCGCTCACAAGTGACTGTATCGCCCTGGACGTCGACCCTCAGAGCAAGCATTTGCTTCAGACGAAGCCGGTATACGGTGGTAATGCACTTGCCGTTTTCACGGCGTCCTCGTTTCCCCAGATTGCGACAGCCCGCCAGAAGGCCCTTGCCCCTCTTGAGCCCGACCAATCGCGGAGAGCGGAGGTCGTGAATGTACCTATCAAGGTCGATGTGTCGGCGATAAGGTACAGAGTTGTCGACCGCGTCAAGGAGAAGACGGAGGGGATCAAGCTCGAAGATGCCAAGGTGATCATCTGCGGCGGCCGCGGGATCGGCGGTCCCGAGGGCTTCAGGCAACTAGATGAACTGGCCAGGCTACTGAAAGGGGCGGTCGGCGCTACCAGGCCGGCATGCGACAGCGGGTGGATGCCTTCGCAGGTCCAGATCGGGCTGACCGGCCGTGTCGTTACGCCGGACCTGTACATCACCTTCGGCGTTTCAGGCGCCAGCCAGCATCTGGCCGGATGCTCTGGAGCGAGGAACATCATCGCGGTTAACAAGGACGCGGAAGCCAATATCTTCAAAGAGGCCCGCTACGGGGTTGTCGGCGATTGGAAGCAGATCCTCCCCGCCTTCATCGAGAAGGCTAAGGAGCTGCTGGCCGCATAAACCAATCCGCACCACGGCTATATGCGTATGTTGCGATGATCCCTGCGACTCTTCGCGGCATGTGGTTCCACCTCACCGCAGCAAAGCGCACAATAATGGCGATAGCTGTCATGGCTCAGTGCTGCCAGCGGTTGATGACTCCACCCTAATGTGTCGTTGACCGTAGCAGATACGATTCCGGATAACGAGTCAGCTTCACGCGGCTATTGACAGGTCAGCACGCCCGGGGTATTATGCTATGCGCGTCTTGCATGCTGTCACGCGGCATAATAACAGCCGCGCATACTGGATATTGGGTCGCCGCCGGGTGGCTGAACTGGTTTCGCCTGTGGCAGCCGATGCGTATTTGCGTCGTACCGTGTCGGCAGACCACCAGACAAGAGAATCAATGGTCGAAGCCTTTTTGAGCGACCTGACGTCGCTGAGGCGTAGAGCAAGTGCTAGGAGGGTAGACATGACGTACCCAGCGGGGATTAAGGTTATTGATGGAAAGATCATGGAAAACCCCCCCTCTTCGGAAAACAGGCCTCGTACCCACCGCCCGGACGAGGTCAGATACCTGCTCGGCGCAAAACCAAAGGAAACCACTATCGACGAGATGGTAGCGATTATGGATGAGGTGGGCATCGAAAAGGGCATTCTTGAAGTCGCTACTAACCATCACGAAGACTATGACCAGGACACCGGCATCAAGGCGGTCAGGAAATACCCCGACAGGTTCATCCCTTATTGTTCGGATTTCAGTGTCAATCCGCGCGATGGAATGGCGGCAGTCCGTAAGCTGGAGATGCTGGTCAAGGAGTTCGGGGTCAAGCTCTGGCACACCATGCCTTCGCGGGTACGGCTGGCCGTTAACGACAAAATGTACTACCCCCTTTTTGCCAAGTGCATCGAGTTGGACATCGTGGCCAGTTTCAACGTTGGAATCCCCGGCCCAAACGATCCCTCGTGGTTCCAGGACCCTATCTATGTTGATGAGGTATGCTGGTTCTTCCCGGAGTTGAGAGCGGTGATGACACACATGGGGGAACCGTGGCAGTTCATGTGCGTCAAGCTCATGCTCAAGTACCCGAACCTGTACTACTTCACCAATTCGTTCGCTCCCAGGCATTACAACAGCGAGATAATCCAATACATGAACACGCGGGGGGCAGACAAGATCATCTTCGCCACGGGATACCCCACCATGAGTTTCGAACGAGTCATGACGGAACTCAAAGACCTGCCGCTCAGAGACCATGTCTGGCCCAAGTTCCTCAGGGAGAACGCCATAAGGGTTTTCAAGTTGTAGAGTACCGAATCCTGCGCCCTAAAGGGGGTATGCCAGTTGGCCGTAGAGAATAAGACGATCACCCTGATGGCTGTTGGCGACGTTGGTCCCAACCGGGACGATCCGCCGTCGATCTTCCGGCACTGCCGGGACGTGCTGGGCACAGCAGATATCGTCTTCGGGCAGATGGAAGCCCCCTTATCTGACAGGGGAACGCCCATGTTCTGTCCGAGCTGGCCCAGGAAGCTGCCGGCGAAGAACGCACAGGCGCTGACGGAGTTGGGAGCGGGATTTGATGTCATGTCCTTTGCCGGCAACCATGCCATGGACTATGGGTGGGAAGCATTCTACGACTCTCTCGACGACCTTAAGGCGAACAACATAGCGGTGATTGGCGCCGGAAGGAACATTGCCCAGGCCAGGACACCAGCAGTGCTGGAGAGGCACGGGACGAAGGTCGGATTCCTCGGTTATCTCTCCATAGTCCACCCTGGCCTCATAGCGCTAGAAGACGTCCCCGGATGCGCTCCTCTCCGGGCGACAAGCGCCTATCAGCAGATGCACTACTCGCCAGGCTCGCCGCCGCTCATCGTCACAAGGTTGTTCCCCGATGACAAGCGGGCGATGGAGGAGGACATCGCGAAGCTCAGGGCACGGGCGGACGTGGTAGTAATCTCCATGCACTGCGGCGTTTTGAGCGTTCCTGCGATGATAGCGATGTACCAGAAGGAGGCGGCCTACGCCGCCATCGACGCCGGCGCGGATATAGTGCTCCAGCATCACGCCCACATGCTCCGTGGCATTGAGATTTACAAGGGAAAGGCCATCTTCTACGGCCTGGGTAACTTCGCGCTGGAGCACGGGAAGCCCTTCCCGGGTATGGTGAAAGCCTGGGCCTCCGACCAAACACCGGAAATGTACCGGGCGACCATTGCCCGGATACGTCCCGTGCGAGGATTGGAGAAGCACCGGTATAACCCTGAAGCTCTAAGAACAATGATCGCCAAGGTTACCATCGAAGGCAAGGCCATCAGGAGGGTATCCTACCTGCCGGCGTACATCAATCCCGATCTGGAGCCTGAAGTGGTCGCGCGGAAAGACAAGAGGGCACGGGAGGTGTTCAATTATGTCCAGCAAATATCGGAGCACGAGGACCTGGCAGTCAGCTTCTCCTGGAAGGGGGGGGAGGTGTCAGTAGACCCGGTGAAGACCAAGCCGTAGTTCGGTCTTTCCCATAGATATGGTAGTCGTCCTGATAGGAAGGCTGCCCACGCAGCAGCCCAAGGAGGAGGATATATGAGAACCGCACGGAAACCCGCAATGGCAGTGGCCTTGATACTGGCCGTTATCGCCGCGCTTGCCGGTTGTTCAAGGACACCAACGGCACCCACCACGACGTCGAGCGCTGTGCCTGCAACGACTACGAAGCCCGCGACCACGACTACAACTACTTCTGCGCCGGCGACGACGACAGCAAAACCAGCGACCACTTCTACCGCGGCGCCCGCCCCGAGTGGCCAGTACGGTGAGCTAAGACTCGCAATAGGCACTTTTGGCAATGAGAAGCTCGACCCGGTCACCGCAGACAGCACATTCGTCAACCTGGTCCCAGTCCAGATGTTCGACTACATGTTCTGGCTGGACAACCCCGGCACCGGACCTGCCGTGACCCCGAGGGTCATCGAAAAGTGGGACATGACCCCGGATGGACTCACGTGGACATACTACGTCCGCAAGGGGATAAAGTTCCAGAACGGAGACAATCTGACGGCGGCCGACGTTAAGTTCAGCATCGAGCGGTATTCACAGCCGGATGCCTACCGCCAGTTCATGGCGCAGAACGTGAAGAAGATGGATCTGGTGGACGACTACACCCTCCGTATTCAGACCAAGGCGCAGCAGTTCTTTCTCCACCAGGGGAACACGCCAATATCGCCGACCCAGGGCATGATCATGCCCAAGAACTACATCGAGAAGAACGGCGTGCCGTACTTCGTCACTCATCCCATGGGGTCCGGCCCATGGAAGTTCGTCGAGGGGAAACCTGGAGACTCGTACCAGATGGAAGCCGTGGCAAGCCACTGGCGCCAGGCGCCGGCTTTCAAGAAGCTGACCATCATGCAGATGCCGGAAGAGGCTACGCGGATAGCCCTCATGAAGACTGGTGGCGCCGACTTCATCGATATCAGTCTAAACAACCTTACCAACCTGGAATCCGCGGGCTTCAGCACCTTCTCCATGGGATGGTACGCCCAGCAATTCCAATTGCACGGCGTTTATGACCCCAGGTCAGCCGGCATGCCCACCGCGGATATCAGAGTGCGCCAGGCCCTCTCGTTCGCTGTCGACCGGAATGCGCTGCTCAAGGACTTCTACCTGGGCAAGGGCCTGCCGGCTCTGCCGCCGTCCATAACCGAAGTTGCCGACGAGGTCGACCTTCCGTACTGGAAGGACTACATGAGCAAACTCTACAAGTACGATCCGGAGGCGGCCAAGAAGCTGCTCAGCGATGCCGGCTACGCCAAAGGGTTCAGCATCAACTTGTACACCTTCCCAGGTCGGGCCACGCCTTTCATGCCACAGCTTGCCGAGGTGATACAGAACTACTGGGGGAAAATAGGGGTAACAGCCAAGATCGTGAATATCGAATCGGGGTCATATAACAGGTGGCGGATAGGGCCGGCCACCGAGCTCGTCGGTCAAGCTACCACCTATTGGAATTCCCCCGGATTCACGTTGGGCTCCTTGCTCTCGGACTGGCATAGCACCGGAACGGCCACTTTCTTCGGCAAGGGGACTCCCCAGGCCATCGCCGCCGATAAGGTCATCGATTCCGCCGCGGCCGACCCGGACCCGGCCAAGAGGCGGGCGAAGTACGCCGAAGTGATAAAGATGGCTGCCGACTCATTCGCGGTCAGCACACTGGCTTCCGCTCCTGGCTTGATGGCAATGGGGAAGGAAGTGACTGCGAAGTTTCCGTCGGTCTTTCCCACCCCCTCCGTCGGGATATTCACGGAGATAGTCAAGCACAAGTAAGAGCTGGGTGAGGGCGGGGCCACGTTGTGGGGCGCGGCGGCATGGCCCGCCCCATCTGCGTTTGGGTGAAACAATACACACGCAGGAGAAGAAAGGGCAATGGCGAAGAGACTAGAGGGCAAAGTAGTTGTCGTGACAGGCGGTGGCGGAGGCATTGGAAGGGCAGTCGCCGTGCTGTCTGCCAGCGAGGGTGCGAAGATCGTGGTCAACGATTTTTCTCGCGGGCCCGACGGCTCCAGCGCTGCGGACAAGACGGTTGCGGAAATAATGGGCTCTAACAGCGCCGCGGCGGCCAATTATGACAGTGTGACTTCCGTGGCGGGTGGCGAGAAGATCATCAAGTCCGCTATCGACGCGTTTGGCAGAGTCGATGTTCTCGTAAACTGCGCCGGCAATGACCAGCGCGACCCCAACCTCGAGCTATCCGAAGAGGACTGGGACAGGGTCATAGACGTCCATCTTAAGGGCCATTTCGCCTGCGCGAAGGCCGCCATTCCCCATATGATAAAACAGCAGGGCGGCAGGATAATCAACATCTCCTCGAAAGGCGCTTTCTTCAGCGGCAGTTGGGCCTATGGGGCCGCCAAGGCGGGCGTAATGGGGTTGACCGCCTCTATGGCGCGCCAGCTAGCGCAATATGGCATAACCGTGAACTGCATTTTGCCAAGCGCCGTGACACCGTTGTTCCCTCATAGCAGGAAATCGAGCGGAGATGGGATGCCGGTCGTGGCAGACCTGAGACCGAGGCCGGAATCGATAGCACCGATCATCGTCTACCTGGCCAGCGACGAGGGCAAGGGCATCAACGGTCGTTTCTTTTATTCCTCCGGAGGGGATATCTGTGTGTATGCGCCGCCGTTCACAATGTCGTCCGCGAACACCTTCATCCGCAAAACTGGGGAATGGACCGTGGACGAACTAAGCGGTATCTTGCCTCCTCTTGCAGGGGCATGATAAGAGGGACGGAAGGGGTCCGCTCGTGGCGCCGCCCAATGTATCCAGGCAACCCGTTGTTCCTGGCTTTCTGGATTCCAGCTCGGGGGCCGGAATGACGTTTCGCGGGAGGCTCGGGAATCCGCAAGAGGACGTACCAGCGCGAACCGGATACAATTAGAAAGACCCGGCCAGATTTGAAATAGGCTGGACTGGCCGTCCCTGGTACCGCTGTGAGCACCGGGTTCGACCGGTTATGCTGGAACTGCAGCGAGCAAGGAAGGTTGAAG
The DNA here is from genome assembly GCA_016189825.1 of Chloroflexota bacterium. GTDB lineage: Bacteria > Chloroflexota > Dehalococcoidia > JACPPY01 > JACPPY01 > JACPRR01. The sequence goes on along the minus strand of JACPRR010000046.1, from coordinate 1,027 downwards.
ATGAACGTTTTTGAGTCTGAGATCGCCAAGTATGAGAGGCGGGTGGCCAATATCGGCCGCCGGCCCAGTCCCAATATGCTAAAGAGCAACAGCCTGCTCTACCAGGCGCAACTGGAGGGGAACAGGGAGTTGCTGAAAGCATGGCAGGACGGCAAGTCGTTCGTTGCGACTAACGGGGGCGGAACCGTGTTGATGCAGTGCTTCGGCGATTTCTACATGCTCAACCTCGTCCGCATAGCCGACAGGCTGGGGACCAAGCAAGCTGAAGCAGCCTTTGATAAGGTGAGGGCGATGGGATTCCCTGAATATCCCTGCGATCGAACGCTTCTTTTCCTGCCGCTGGCAGCTATGGGGGAGGAATTGCCGAAGCCAAGCATCATCTACGATAGGACAACGGGCTGCGAAGTAACATACCACACCAAGATCGCCCTGGCCCATTCTGTTGGTATCCCATTGTTCTCGGTTGACATCCCTTTCGAGGACCCGTATCAACAACACCTTGCATACGTTACCAGGCAGATGAAAGAGCTTGTAGACTGGGTTGAGGCCACTCTTCCCGGTGCGAAGTACGATGAGGCAAAGCTTGTCAAGTGGCAGAAGGACTTGCGCCGATGGTATGGCGCGCTGCATGATATCTACGAGTTGCGAAAACACGTGCCATGTCCCGACCATCCCAGGGACGTGTTCCGCGAACCTGTTTACCCCGGGCAGTTTTCTGACCCGGAGATGCTGCTCCAGTACTACGAGATGTATAGAGAGGAACTGCAGGACAGGGTCAAGGCCGGCTATACGCCTGTCGGCGAAGAGAAGCTCCGCATAGTCTGGAGCATCACTGGCCCCTACGGCAGCAACATATGGGACTACCTCGCCAAGCGCGGAGTGTCGGTCCCCTACTGGCATTATGGCGGAGCTGACAGGGTTTTCACCAAGCCAGCCTATGGAGACCTCACTGACTTTGGGAGAGAACTGACGCCGCTCGAGGAGGAAGCTCGCATAGCGCTGTACAAATCATGGGCCGGGTGTGGGG
>JACPRR010000041.1 GCA_016189825.1 Chloroflexota bacterium | reverse complement strand
GGGTTATGGCGTGGAGTTATCATGATGGCGCCTGCGCCCCCGGCGGTCACAACCCCGTAGCTCGCAACCGGCGTGGGGACGGCGGTGGACGCCCGGAGGACATGGATGCCGTTTGCCGCTACTACCTCGGCCGACACTGCTGCGAATGATTCTGAGGCGAACCGGGTGTCGTACCCGACGATAAGAGGTTTCCCGCGAAGGCCCCTCTCGTTGGTAAGATCGGCCAGCGCCTGCGCGCAGGCAGCCACGTTCGAGTATGTGAAGTCATCGGCGATGATGCCTCGCCAGCCGTCGGTGCCGAACTTGATGGTCATGCTCTCATTGTAGCCTATCGGCCGGATGCCATGGGGCAACGCAGGGCAGAATCAGCTTAGCAACAAGCCGGTTGCGCAAGCGAAGAAGAAGGCGTCAGGCTCTCGCCTCTGCCTTCAGAACGGCGGCCTTGTCGGTCTTCTCCCAGGGCAGGTCCAAATCGTCCCTGCCGAAATGGCCGAAGGTGGCAACCTTTCTGTATATGGGTCGACGCAGGTTCAGGTTCTTGATAATGGCCGCGGGCCGAAGGTCGAAGTGCTCGTTGATGAGCTTGACGATGACATCGTCCGCAATTTTTCCAGTGCCGTAGGTTTCGATGTTGATGGAAAGCGGGTGGGCCACCCCTATCGCGTAGGAGACCTGGATTTCCAGTCGCTCGGCCAGGCCGGCCGCCACGATATTCTTCGCGACGTACCGCGCGGCGTAGGATGCCGAGCGGTCCACCTTCGTGGGGTCCTTGCCCGAAAAGGCTCCGCCGCCATGCCTGGCCACACCGCCGAAGGTGTCGACCAGGAGCTTGCGGCCGGTGAAGCCGGAGTCGCACACGGGGCCGCCGATAACGAAGCGGCCGGTCCCGTTCACCAGGAACTTAGTTTTCTTGTCGAGGAGATGGGCCGGTATGGCAAACTTGACAACCTGCTCGATGACGTCCCGGGTGATCACGGTCTGACTGACTTCGGGGTCGTGCTGGGCGCCGATCACAACTGTGTCCACCCTGACCGGTTTGCCGTTGTGGTACTCGACAGTGACCTGCGACTTGCCGTCGGGCCTCAAGTAAGGCAATATACCTTCTGAGCGCACTGCCGCCAGTCGCTTGCAGAGCTGGTGCGAAAGCTGGATCGGCATCGGCATGAGCTGCGGAGTCTCGGTGCAGGCGAAGCCGACCATCATGCCCTGGTCGCCCGCGCCCAGGGCGTCCAGGTCTGTGTCGTTTTCGCTGTTGTGACGGTGCGTCTCAGGGCTCCTGGTTTCCATGGATTGGCTCACGCCCATGTCTATGTCTGCCGACTGCTCGTGGATGGAGATGAGAACGCCGCAGGTGCGGTAATCGAACCCGTACTCCGGCTTGACGTAGCCGACCTCCTTGACTACCTGGCGCGCGATGCCGATAACGTCCACGTAGGCGGCGGTGGTGATCTCGCCCATGACCATGATCATGCCCATGGTGGTGGCGGTCTCACAGGCCACTCTTGCCAGGGGGTCCTTAGCGAGAATGGCGTCGAGTACCGCGTCGGATATCTGGTCGCACACTTTATCCGGGTGGCCTTCGGCAACGGACTCGGATGTGAAAAGGTACTTGGGTGAGTGAAGGAAACTACACTCCATAAGCCCTCCTTGTCGGAAAAAATGCCTAGGTAGTATACAACATCGGCGGGGGGCTGACCATTCCCTTTTCCGCCAGCATGGGCGGCCGCCGATGTTACAATTGGAGATGGTTGGAGAGTTGATGTGAGACAATACTACGGTCAATCCCACGACCTTGCGCCGCTGTGGTACTTGCTTGGAGTGAACATCATCCTGTTTCTGGTGTCACTCGCGGCTCCGGGCGTGATCGCCGATTATGGGCTCGTGCCTGCCGAGGTGGCGCAGCGGCCGTGGACGGTCCTGACCGCGATGTTCTTGCACGCGGGGTTCGGCCACATAATGGGGAACATGGTTACCCTGTATTTTTTCGGCGTGTCGCTGGCGGAGGTCGCGGGGAGCGGCGTGTTGCTCGTCGTCTACTTCGTCGGTGGGTTGTGTGGCAATCTCGCGTACGTCCTGCTCGCTCCACCGCTATCGATCGCGGTCGGCGCCTCCGGCGCCATCTTCGCCGTGGGAGGCTCTCTGGTGGCGCTCATACCGAGGAGGAGAGTGCTGGTTTTCCCAATACCTGTGCCGATGCCGCTATGGGCCGCGATTGTGGGCGGCTTCTTCGTAATATCGTTCCTGCCCGGAGTAGCATGGCAGGCGCACTTCGGCGGATTGGTTGCCGGCCTCGCCATCGGCTATGTGGTGAGGAGGAGCCGCCGGGCGGCCTGATCAGGGTCGACCCGCCTAATCAAGATAGTCCTTGAGGTTTCTGCTGCGGCTCGGATGCCTCATCTTGCGAAGGGCCTTCGCTTCTATTTGCCGGATGCGCTCCCGGGTGAGTCCGAACTCCTCGCCCACCTCTTCAAGAGTACGGCACTTGCCTTCCTCCATGCCGAACCTCAGCCGCAGGATCCTGTTCTCCCGGTGGCTCAAGGTTGACAGCACGTTGTCTATCTGCTCCCTGAGCATCTGGCGCGAGGCGGTCTCGGCGGGGCCCAGCCCGTTGCGGTCCTCGATGAAGTCGCCGAGGCAGCTTTCGCCGTCTTCCCCCAGCGGGGTTTCGAGCGATGCGGGCTGCTGTGCTACCTCGAGGATGTCATTGACCTTTGATTCTGGCACCCCCATCTCGGCGGCGATCTCCCCGGCGGCCGGCTCGCGACCATAGACCTGCTCCAGCCGATTTCGGGCCCTGCGCAAGCGGTTGATCTGCTCGACCATGTGGACGGGGATTCTGATAGTCCGGGCCTGGTCCGCGATGGCCCTGGTGATGGCCTGGCGGATCCACCAGGTGGCGTAGGTGCTGAACTTGTACCCTCGATGATGATCGAATCGTTCAACTGCGCGAAGGAGTCCGATGTTTCCTTCCTGGATCAGGTCGCTGAGCGCCATACCACGCCCCAGGTGTTTCTTGGCTACGCTGACGACCAGGCGTAGGTTGGCTTCGGCGAGGTGTTTCTCCGCCAAACCGGCATCCGACATCAACGCGTCGAAACGCCTCCGCAGGAGGCCTTCATGCTGGCGCAACACGTGCACGAAAGCGGGCGTTCTTGCCTGATGGTCAAGGCCGGACAGCGGGACATCGCGGCCGAGCCACTCGTAGACCTCTGCGGGAAGCACGCGCAAGTCCGCCCACAGGGCCAGGCAGTCAGGCTGCAATTCGTCCGCGGAACGGCTCAGCGACGAGCAGAGGTCCATGGCTACTCTCTCACTCAGCTTCGGGTCATCCGCTTCCGCTGAAGCGCAACGGGACGCGAGCTTGGACCACCCGACGTCCCCAGAGAGGCTGAACCACGCAGCCAGTGCCTCCATCAGGGCTCTCGCCCGGCACAGGCGTCGCAGGAGGAGCAGCGTAAGCTCTGCTGCCGTGGGTGGGCGGTTCTCGGCGACCTGGAACTCCTTCATCAAGTCCCGGAAATGCCGGCCGTTCTCTATCCTCTGCGCTATGGCGCTTTCCTGGTTGCCGGTAAGAAGAGAAACCTTCCCCACCTGCTGCAGGTACATGCGCACCGGGTCTTCGAACAGGCCGGCTTCCCTGGATGCGGCGTCATTATCCGCGCGGCACTCGACATCATGCGGGGCGGTCAACAGGATGCTCGTCGATTCCGTATCTGCTTCATCGAATCCCATGAAGTACCCTCCCGTCGTCGATTTCCTGGCAATGGCCTATGATAGCGTGAAGCTGATTGAGAAGTCCTAAAATGCATGACACGAACATTAAATGCGCATTACATATTATCCAGGGGCAGGGCCGTGGGAACGGGCATGGGGCTGCCGAGGAACTTGTTAACGGGCCCCGGTTTGAGTGGTCGGGGTGAGTGGATTTGAACCACCGGCCTCATGGTCCCAAACCATGCGCGCTAGCCGCTGCGCCACACCCCGTTGCGTGGAAGTATAGCAGAGTGGGCGACCAAAGTCATGGTCTCGCGTCAGGCCATAATCCGTGGATTTTCACCCGCGGCTGAAGCCGGGGCATGGGAATTCATATCTATGCCCCAGGCTTCAGCCTGGGGTAGTGAAGACAAACCGCCCGTTCTCCCACCTTGGCTTTGCGGGCCATCAGAGTCTATGTCCGGGGCCGGGGGTCGTGAAGGGCAACGACGCCGCCAGGAGGAGCGCCGTGGCTGTGAAGACTGCTGATAACAGCAGTGCCCACAGGTAGCTG
>JACPRR010000043.1 GCA_016189825.1 Chloroflexota bacterium | reverse complement strand
TGCCTATCTAGTTCCTTCCTTTTCTGTACTTGCTGTGTAGACCGAATCCTGCCGCTACCACAACGAAGAGTGCTGTGGCCGACACGATCAGCCATAATCCGCTCCTCTCCTCGGTATTTTCCGGTGGTGCCGCGACAGCCGGTACTGGCGTGCCTGCTGAGGCTTCTGCAACAGCCGATGGCGCAGCAGAAGTGGAAGGGCGAGTGGCAGAAAGCGAAGGAGTGGGTGGGGGTGGGCTTGGCGCAGGTGTTGACACGGGCGATGGCGCAACTGGAACGGGAACAGTGGCCGCAGGCGACGGAGGTGGCGTCGGCGTGGCCGTGGCAGAAGGCGATGGCGCCGGAGATGCTACCGGCGGCTCCCCCATCCGGAAGACGCCGCCACCTTCGGTCGCTGCATAGAATACCTTCCCATCGGTTGATATCGCCAAGCGATTGACCGCTCTCATGCGCAACCCTTGGCTGATTCGTACCCAAGTCTTTCCAGCGTCCGCAGACCGATAAACACCCGTTCTTCTGTCAGCGGCGTAGACTACCTCTGGGCGACTGGGGTCAGTCACGATGCTCCGTATTGAAGCCTCGGGGTCGATGCCCGCGCTTGACGACTTCCAATTGGTTCCGCCGTCCAGGCTCTTGTAGAGTGCGCTGTTTTCCGTACCTGCGTAAACCACGTTGTAGTCGCGTGGGTCCACGACAATGGACCGGATCTCGCCGACGGGAATGCCAGAACTCTTTTGGCTCCAACTCAATCCACCGTCTTCGCTCTTGAAAACACCGTTGTCGAGCGTCCCTGCGTACACCAGGTTGGCGTTTCGCGAGCTTACTGCTAAAGAGAGAATGTTCAATCTAGCAGCCTCCAGGCCGTTGTTGACGGCAGACCAGCTACGACCACCATCGCTGCTCTTGTAAACCCCGCGTCCTGGAATCTTTCTGTCCAGGCCAAGGGTGAGCTCCGCTATACCCGTGGCAGCGTATACTGTACTTGGTTGTGAGGGTGCAAAGACAATCTGGTAGATGCTGATGCGCCCGGTGGGAGTATCCACCCCCAGGGGAGGCAATATTGTTTGCCAGGTATCCCCTCCATTCGTGCTCATGCCGACCCACCCGGCTATTTCGCTCCCGGCAAGAATCTTCTCTGGGGCGTTTGGGTCCAGGGCGACAGACAGAATATTGTTGATGTTCCCGTCCGTATTGCGCCCCAGCCACGTCCGTGCACCATCGGAACTTGCATAGACTCCACTCTTGGAACCGACCACGACATGTCCGGCGTTTTTTGGGTCGACCATGATGTCCCATGTTCGCAAGCCGCTATAGCCGGCGCTGGCGTCAACCCAGCTACGGCCACCGTCCTCGCTGCGAAAAACGCCTCCGTCATAGGCATTCATATATACAAGATCAGGATTCTCAGGATGTACTGCCAGGGCTATTGGTTGGCCACGCCACTCCCCAGCCATGGTTCTATGCGAAACGTCAAACCGTGTCCAGGTTTCGCCGCCATCTGTGCTGCGCAGAAACTCATGACCGGCGTCGACATAGACGATATTGGGGTTGCTAGGAGCGAAGGCGACGGCCGAATACCGTATCTGGAAATCCCTACCTCGAGGATAGACCTTTCGCCAGTGTTGACCACCATCCGTGGTCTTGAAGACGGCGCCATAGAGTTCCCGCTCTTCATTCAAGAACGCACTGGCTTTGCCCGTCGTAGCAATCAGGACCTGCGAGTTATTTGGATGCACTGCCAGACCGCCCACCGATAGGCTGGTCAACCCGTCATTGATGTTGGACCATGTGACTCCGCCATCGACACTTTTTAGAATTCCCTCTGGCTTGACAGCGATGCGGTCGAATATGCCCGTAGATGCATAAAGCACTCGTGTATCAGTGGGATCCACGATAATCCAGCGTACCAGAGCCCCTGGCTCCAGGATCTTTGTCCATTGCTTTCCACCATCGACGGTCTTGTAGATGAACCCTCGTTCCTCCAGCTTTCGCGGGTCGGGCCGATAGTTACCTCCCATATAAGCGACGTTCGAATTGCCGGGTTCGACCGTGAAGGACCGGACCTCGGTTCCGGGGCGCTCTTCAACTCCCCGGTCCGTTTCCTCCCAATTCTTGCCCCCATCATTGCTCTTGAAGACGCCGCGCATGCCCTGGGTCCCCGCCCATAGTATCTCCGGGTTGTTAGGGTCGATGGTCAGGCTGAAGATCGGGATGGCGTCACCGGAATAGCCAGTCCTCGCCGTAATGCCTGAGTTCATGCTTTTCCAGGTCAGCCCACCGTCTGTACTCTGGTGTGCGCCAGCGTAAGCATCCGTTACCCATAGAGTCGAATAGTCTGTCGGTTTGATGCGTACGTCGTAACCTATCCCGCCGCGAGGTCCGCCGGTGAATGCCCAGGAGAACTCGGAAGCCCAGGCGGGCGGCGGCGGGAGTGGCGGGCCGGTAACCAGGATATCGTCTACGTGCACATGAGAGCCATCTAGCGCTTCGATCCCGATCCCGCCGCTGAGCACCGGAGTGGTGTCGACAAAGTCGATGCGAAGATTGTTGTCAACAAACACCTGCAGGTGGTTTTCCTTGCCCACGATCTCAACCGAGTACCATTGCCCTACTTCATGCCTTTCAGGAACACCCGCCAGACGAGTATGAGTGCCAGGAGGCATAGACCTCGCCAAGTAGATGTTGCCCGGGTGGAAGGCAATGAAATAGCGCGTACCGGTTACGCCCAGACGATAGTTCAAGTGCAGCCCCTGCGCGCTACCCGGCATGATCTTCACTCTTGCCTTGAAGGTGAAGTCCGACCACTTGCTTTGGCTTGACAGAGTTCCCCAGTTATGTTCCCTGCCGCTGAGCACCCAGTTGCCATCTTGCTCCTTCTCAACTTCCCAGAGTCCCGCGCCAGAGCCTCCGCCAGTGCCTCTTAGCGTCCATCCTGCGGCGTCCCCATCTTCGAAGTTGTCGGAGAATAGCACAATGTCTCCCGTGGTTTGGGCTAAGGTATGGCTCGCCGGCTTGCCAGCGAAGAGGAGCACCGGAAGCAGCAAGCCCAGGACGAGGGCGACTATGAGCATCCTACTCAATCGCATCGAAAGCCTGTCCTCTTCACGACTCACGGCAGGATGAGGGTCTCATGCTCCATCTCGACGTCCGGGATCTCCCATTTCTTGGCTTCCGCCAGGTCTTTGAAAGCCCGCCGGAATATGAGCCTGGCGTCAACGATGATCATTCCTGGTTGGTCCGTGCGAAACTTGTAACGAGTGACGTCCGTCTCCTTGGCCGGTATACGAGTATCCGCTATGATGCGACTTTGCCGCCAGTAGGCTGCCGAGGGGGCGATCTCCGTCCACAACTCCTCCAGTATCTTGGCAAATCCCTTGCCAGCCTGCCCCGCGTAGTCGTTGGACGCATCGCCCACCCCACCCCATTCGGGAACTCTCGGGCCATCCAGGAGGCCGAGGGCTTTGCCTTGAGCGTCGGTTGGGGATACCACGAGTATGATGTTGCGCATGGGGTGATCTGTAGGTATATGATGGCCAGCGTTCTCGTTAGTAATCGCCACTTCGACTGAGACTATGTTCCCTTCCCGGCTAGCCCTTAGCTCCAGATTGGCCGTGTCTCGTAGCAGCGCTATGTCCGCCGCCCCGGGGAAGTCATGCATGAAGATCTTCTGAGGGTCCCTTTCCAACCCACCCCGGCCGGGCGCAAAGTTGGTCGTGATGCCATCAGGTTTCATGTGGCAGCTCTGGCAGGTCTTCCCTTCCTTCGGGTACGAGCTGGCCAGCCACTCCGAGTAGGACTGGTAGACTGGCGTGCCCCAGAAGCTGGCATTGTGACATGGAGCGCAGAACCGGCTTTCGTCCTGGAGTGACGAAAAAGTGTCGGGTCCCACGGCCACATCATCGAACGGGCCGAAGAATATCTGTGGATCGCCGGCGGGGCGCCGGAGTTCCATGGAGAGGACGCCAGGCATGTTCTCATAGGGGAGTTGGCTCACCGGATCTATGGCCACGTCCGCGACCTTGTGGCAGAAGTCGCAGTGAGACCCCGTGGCGTCGATGCCGGATACAAGATTTGGGTCCGTGCCGTAGGGGTTGCGTAGCGCGGCGCCGGGCGTGTGACAGGTAGCGCAGTTCCCGGCCTGGTCTGGAAAGTCCAGCTTGAACCCCGGACCGTGGTATGGCCGGTCCCGGTCCGGACGAATGGGAAAGCGCCCGTAGTCCTGGTGGAAGCCGTATTGGGTGGGAGGGCTTTTGTTGCCCTGAACATCCGTCCCATTGTACATGGTCATGAATCTCAGGTTGTTGTTCCCCTGGGCATGGGCGCCCGGCGCCCACTGGTCGAAGATGGTCCGACCGTGGCAGTCGCGGCACCCAAGCTGCAGCCGCGCCGATAGGGGCAGGAAAACCCGGTTGAAGGAGAGCTTCGCGGCCACGGAGAGACCTGCTTGGACCAGAAACTCTTCGACACCCGAACGACCCTCGACCTGAGGGGCAATCCAGGCGTAGTCTGCGTTGTCGGTCGTCCGGTAGGTTTGAAGAGGTATTTCTACCGTGCGTTTCCATGGATAGGCCGTTGCGCCGCTGATGTAGTGGCCGTTCAGCCATGCCGTCACCGGGACACTGAAGCGGGGAGGGAAACCGCTGAGAACGAAACGGCCGGCCTCATCGGTTCTGGTCTGGAATTCGGTGGCCTTGACCCGTATCACTGCGCCTCGAATGGGCTTTCCCCCGGCCGTAACGGTACCCTGGACTTCTTCGACCCTCACGGTCTGTTGTATGATGAGCCATCCGACAAGAAGGAAGACTATGAGTGCACCCGCAGCGATCATCCATCTCGGAGTCCGCATGACCAAGCTCCCTTGCCATGTGCGCCCATGATAAGTGGCCTTCCCCCGACTGTCAAGGCTCTCGGCAGCACACCGCCCGCTCGTTGACGGGCTTCCAGGGCCAGAATATACTGCTGTCGACGCATTCGGCTGGTCTGGCGGAAATGGGGAAATGTCAGCCGCCGACGGCTTGCCAGTGCGGAACGGAGGAGACGGCGGTGACCCCATGGCTCTTCCCCCATTCGGATAATGGCGTTGCGAGTGCCGGGGGCTTGCCGGGGTTGCGCATCCGGACAGTCAGGAATCTGACCACATCGGCGACCTGCAACTCTATCTACGCGGCGACCAACGGTGACTATCCGTCCGGGATTGAAGCCAGACGCGAGCTGACGCGAATGCATATGGTCAAAAGAACGCGGGCCTCAGAGAGGCCCAGGTGGGCTGGTCCAGCCTGCTTGAAGGTAGCCTTGGCCATCGTGGTCCTGGTAGTCCTCGACCTTCCACTAGTGCCTAATGCTCTTGCACAGGAAGCGGAGCCCGTTGTTCTTTTTCGGGACGATTTCGAGGATGCGTCGGCCGGCCGCTGGCGCACTGATGATGGTTGGGGCATAGCCCTGGATGGCGGCAAGCACGTCCTAGAGGCGAAAGGTAGCGACAGGTGGACCTGGGCCGAACCGCTGTCAGCCAGCGAGTGGGGGGCCGTCTCCTCGGTGGAGATCAGGATCAAACGAGCCAGGGGCAACGCCCAGGTCAACTTCCGTTTTGTGTCCTGGGAGCGACGTTACGTCCTGACTGTCCGTGAGAACGGGCTGGCGCTCCTCAAGGCGGTGCCGCCAGATACCGGATCGAGACCCACCAGCTACGTCCAGGCAGGCAGCCTTGCGACAAACATCGATAGTTTCTGGCATACCTTGAGAATCACTGCTGACGGCGACACGATCAAAGTTTTCTTCGATGGCAGCATGGCCATTGAATACCAGGACCAGCGCAACCCATATCTGAATGGTTCCGTCGTTCTGGAGGTCGCCCCGGACTCACTCTTCTACTTCGACGACGTAGTTGTAAAGGGCCAGCCAGCACCGGAAGGGTACATCTGGACAAGGCTTGGTGGTCCCAGGGGAGGAATAGGCTACGACGTCAAGATTGATCCTCGTGACGCGGATACCATTTATGTGAGCGACTCCAACGCTGGAGTGCACAAGAGCACCGACGGGGGAATGACCTGGCGGCCGATGAACGCCGGCATAACGGCCCGCGCCGGGCCAGCCGGCGATTCAATACCCATCTTCTCGCTGACAGTCGATCCGAGGAATCCCGACACCATATGGGTTGGGACGCAGGGAATGCGGGGTGTCTACAAGTCTGCCGATGGCGCCAGGACCTGGGCCAAGATGGACAAGGGCATCGAGGACCAGCCGGTGATGGAGATCAGGTCCTTCACTGTGGACCCCCGTGATTCGGACATCGTGTACCTTGGTGGAAACTACTCTCCGGACCCACAAAAACAGCTTGTTGTCAGGGGGTTCATATATAAGACCACGGATGGAGGAAAGAGTTGGACCAAGATACTGGACGCCGCCGCCCTGGTGCGTTGGATCATCGTCGACCCGACAAAAACCAACGTCATCTATGCCTCCACGGGCTTGTTCGATAGGCTGGCGGTAAGGCCTGAAGGGGTCCTGAAAAGCACCGACGGCGGCAGGACGTGGCGCAACATCAACAACGGGATGTCCAACTACGCCGCGGTCTCGGGCCTGGTGATGCACCCCAATGATCCGCAAGTCCTGTACGCGTTCACAGGGAAGTGGCCCCCTTTCCACGACTCGCCCGACGATCTTCGTGGCGCTATCTACAAAACGACCGACAGCGGGGAGAACTGGCGAAAGCTGCTGGAAACTTCTTCCGCCATAACTACTGGCTATGTGAATCCGGCCCTCCCTGACACGGTGTATGCCACACCACATATTGACTTCTTGAGGAGTACCGATGCCGGGGAGAACTGGACTCGGTCCAGGGGTGGCCCTCCCAACGACAGCCCGGGCGGGCCCGTAGCTATAGCTGTGCATCCCGACAAGCCCCACGACATCTTCATTGATGCCTACGCAGGGGGAGTTTTCAAGAGCGCTGACCGAGGAGCAACCTGGCAGGACGCCAGCAAAGGATACAGCGGAGCGGTCGTGTACGACATCGTACTGCCGAGGAGCGACGACCCGGCCTATGTCATGGCGGCCACCCACAATGGGATCTACACCAGCAAGGATGGCGGGTCGAGCTGGGAGGCCCACAACAACCCGCGGGCTGGCTCGACACCATTCTCGATCGCGGTAAACCCCACCAACCCGAACGAGGTCCTCCTCGGCGACAGGATAAACTGGGCCATAAGGAAGTCCACGGACGGAGGCGAGAAGTTCTATGATGTCCTGGGCCCCTTTCAAATAGGTCGGCTGGAAGACGAGCGAATGGCCAACGAAATCGCCTATGCGCCTTCCAATCCACGCATCATATACGCCGTCTTCTCCGTTGGCCCACACGAAAAAGGCGATCCCTCCAACCCCGGACCCGGGGTGTACAAATCAGTGGATGGCGGGAGGACCTGGGCCCAGGTGAACAGCGGGTTGGAGCAGACTACGCTGAACGTATTGGCGGTGGCAGTTCACCCAAACAATCCAGACATAGTCTTTGTTGGGACTCAGTTCGGCGGGATCTACAGGTCCACAAATGGCGGTAGGAGCTGGCAGGAGTCGAACGCGGGGATCACCGTGCGGGCAATATCCGCCATAGCCATGGTCCCCAGCGATCCCACGACGCTATACGCCGGGGCGGATGGAGGAGGGGTGTTCAAGAGCGTTGACTCTGGCGCTACCTGGCGCCCGGTGTTGAGGGGCATCCCCTTTGAGGCTTCGATCAGTTCCATCGTCGTCGACCCTTCAAACGCGCAGCGGGTATTTGCAGCGGACCTGCACAGCGGGGACTACCTCTCGCTGGAGGGAGGGGAGACATGGCAGAAAATCAACGCCGGCCTCTTCAATAGAGCTGTCACTGCGTTGGCTATATCGCGCGACGGCCGCGTGCTTTACGCTGCCACCTCTGGCGGCGGCGTCTTCCGTCTGGGGAAACCACAGATCCAGGTGTGGATGCCCACGGCTACCCTTGAACCCACACCTGCGCCCGTGCCTCGGGCAGTGCCGCCGGCCGTGGCTCCGACTGCAACGGCCACGCTTGAAACGGGATCTAGTGCGGTGCCACCGGATGTAGCTCCCACGGCTACAGCGACGATGGCTAAGCCAGCGAGATCCTCTGCACCATCGCCCCCGGTGATAACATCTCCGGCTGCGACATTGGCCCCCGCAGGCCCGGCAAGGGCAGACGGAGCCTCGCCCACGAGCAAGGCGACGGGCGGGATTCGTGACATCCTCCTGTACGCCGCCGCGGCTGGGATGGCTTTCGCTATAGTGGCATGGTGCTGCTGGAGGTGGCGCTCGCATAGGAGCGGGCGACGTGAGACGTAGGCGCAGGCGCACCTCGTCGCTAGCCCGCCATCACGATTGCCTGACCCCCTGGGGTATGATAACGTATCATACTGATGGAGGGCGGACACAATGGCTAAGGAGAAGATCGCCGTCACGCTGGATGGGCGTTTTGTCGGTGAATTGGACAGGCTGGTCGACAGACGAGTATTCCGGAGTCGCAGCCAGGCAATCGAGGAAGCTGTCCGCGAGAAACTCCAGCGCATGAAGCGCAGTCGTTTGGCAGAGGAAAGCGCCAAGCTCGAGCCGGCATCGGAAAGGGCGCTATCCGAAGAGGCCTTTCCTGAGGATATGAAACAGTGGCCAGCGTACTGAGAGGCGAGATCCGATGGGCTGACTTGAGTCCTGCCCGAGGTCACGAGCAGACCGGCTTGCGTCCCGTATTGATCCTCAGTCACGATGTATTCAACGAGCGTTCAGGAACGGCCATTGTCACCGCAATTACCAGCCAGCCGCAAAAGGCGGGTTTTCCTCTGACCCTGGAACTGAAGACCGGGGGCTTGCCAAAGCGCTCATGGGCCAAAATCAGCCAGGTTCGAACGCTGTCAGCCGAGAGATTGGCCAAAGTGATCGGCAGGTTGTCCGAAGAAGAACTGGCCCAGGCCATTGAAGGACTAAACGAGATCATTGCATGACGCTTGGCTTCCGGAGAAGAGAACCGCAGCGCTCCGATTATCCGGCCTGCGAAACAGGAGCCTCAGGTGAAATCTGCTACCCCCCGAAGCAACAGATGAGAAGAATGCGGGTATGACCAAAAGGTTGACCGTCGTCCTCGGCCTCCTGTGCATCATCTCTATCACCGGCGCCTCATGCGCCAAACCGACTACCACGACTCAGGCGCCTACTAGCGCTGCTACCAGCATTGCCACCAGCGCCGTCGCGGCGGCAACTAGCTCGCAGCCGGCAACTGCACCTTCGCCGGCGCCCCTGGCGAAAACACAATCTCCTCTTCCTCCCACCCCTCCTCTTCCTCCCTACCCCACCATTCAAACTACAACCACCGCAAGCCCAGACCTCAAATTCATCCCTGACTCCGGCGTTCGCATCGATAACGCCTCGAACCCGGCCGCGCGCGTCAACAAAGACGGCTCCATTTCTTTGTTGTATCAAGATTTGACCGACCATCGGACTAAGGTCGCCCGGTCGGCGGAGGGCATGGGATTCCCCCCGGGCAGCGAGGCCAACCCACACCACTTTCGCGCTATGGCGCTGCCGGACGGCACATACCGCTCCTATATCTGGGAACCGCGTGCCGGCGGGCTGGTGAGCGAAACCTCCAGAGACGGCGTCAGTTTTTCCCCGGACGCCGGCGTCCGCTATGCTTTGCAGCCGGACGACAAGGGTCAGATGGGGGTTTACGATCTCTTCGTCGATCGGTCCGGAGGTGTTGTTCTTCTTTACATTGGCGATATGTTCGGCTTGAACAACATCCGGCGGGCCTACTCTAAAGATAATGGGTGGACTTTCACCTTTGATAGAGGCAATATCCTGGGTGACGCCACATTCGGCGGGGGTGGACGCAGCTTTGTTGACCAGAAAGCGATTGTGCTGTCCGACGGACGGATACGACTTTTCACTATGAAAGCGGGAACACTTTTCAGCTTCATCAGTGCTGATGACGGCAGGACTTTCAGCCAGGAAAACTTCCAATTGCGTCCGCAGGATTTCAAGGAGCAAAGACTTGTTTCACTGCACGACCCGCAGCCGGTCAGGCTGCCGGACGGACGCTACCGCATCTATGTTACCGGTATTGTTGATGACGGCCGGCCCGCAGGACAATCGGATCGCAACGCCAAACAGGTCATCGTCAGTGCGACGACAGAAAGATGAGGCGAAGCGGTCCCACCGTACTTTCGCGCCCCCACGC
Source organism: Chloroflexota bacterium (assembly GCA_016189825.1). Taxonomy (GTDB): domain Bacteria; phylum Chloroflexota; class Dehalococcoidia; order JACPPY01; family JACPPY01; genus JACPRR01. Next base: position 472 of record JACPRR010000043.1, on the reverse strand, counting down.
TCCGCCCACAGCAAGTCCCGACACTCGCGCCCACGCGATTTTCGCCAGGGCGTTCTCTATTGACGTATAGTACCTCCACCAGAGGTACTATACGTCATAGGGGAAGTTGAGATGAGCAAGAAAGGCAAGCTCGAGGTCAGGATACGAAACAACTCCAGGAACGTTTCGCTGGCTGATTTCGAAGCTCTTGTCAACGCCTACGGTCGCGTCGAAATGGGCGGAAAGCATGCCAAGGCGAGGATCGGCAACGTTACCTTGACATACAAGAGGGTCAACCCAATGCCCGTTGAATACGTGACGGACTTGCTTGAAATCATCGATACGCTTTGATAGGAAGGTGCGCCATGGCGAAGAAAGGCCTTGAATACTATGTGAGGCTTCCCTACACTGTCACGCTGAAACGTGGTGCGGGGGATGGCAAAGAATACTGGGTTGCGCGGGTCGTGGAATTGCCCCACTGCATGACTCACGG
>JACPRR010000042.1 GCA_016189825.1 Chloroflexota bacterium | reverse complement strand
GATCAAGAACTCCATCATGATGGCCGGCGCCAGGGCTCCCCACCACAACTACGTAGGGGACAGCATTCTGGGTGAACATTGCAACCTCGGAGCCGGGACCAAGACCGCCAACCTCCGCCTGGACCACCAACCGATCCGTTCCATGGGCGTAAACACCGGCAGGAGGAAGCTCGGCGCCATAATCGGTGACGGCGTCCAAACGGGCATCAATGCCTCTATCAACGTCGGATGCGCTGTGGGAAGCTACAGTTCGATCGGCCCGGGCGCGGTGGTAAGCGGAACGATTGCGCCGCGTTCCGTCATCGCGTAGGAGAAGCGGCGGCGACAGGAATACTTTGCCGCGGAAAGCTGAAGAGAGGGGGAGCACGAAATGGACCAGGCTATCATCCTGGCTGCCGGCGAAGGTCAACGCCTGAGACCTCTGACCAGTTCCCGGCCTAAAGTCATGCTGGCGATCGGCAACAAGCCGGTCCTCCAATACGTGGTGGAGGCGGTCGCGGCGAACGGTATCCGCCGTATCGTGCTGGTGGTGGGTTTCCACAAGGAGCAGGTCCAGGACTACTTCGGTTCCGGTGAATCGCTCGGCGTCGACATCAAGTATGTCGAGCAGAGGCAGCAGCTTGGGACGGCGCACGCATTGAAACAGGCAGCGTCTTTGGCGGATGATTACTTCCTGGTGATCTCCGGGGACAATATCGTCAGTCCCAGTACCATCGCTCCCCTTCTGGCAGAGAAGCCGCCTGCCATACTGGTCAAACCGCGAGAAGATGTTTCCAAATACGGAGTGGTCATCGTCGAACACGGCCTCGTAAGCGCGGTGGTAGAAAAACCACCGAAGGCAGACGGCAACCTGGTCAACACCGGCATTTACTCCTTCTCGCGAAGCGTGTTTTCGTTCATCGACGGTGACGTGGACCTGCCCTCAGTACTGACTCGCATGGTTAGCGCCGGTGAGAAGATTACGTCCTGCGAGACAAACGAGCTTTGGCTTGACATCGTCTATCCCTGGGACATGTTAAAACTCAATGCGACGGTCCTGGAACATACGACACCTCGGACTGGCGGCCAGGTCGAACATGGTGCAGTCTTAAAGGGCTCGGTGTCGGTGGGCGATGGCAGCATAGTCCGTTCCGGGTCCTATCTTGTCGGGCCTGTCGTCGTCGGCAAGAATTGCGAAATCGGTCCTCACGCCTGCATCTTCCCCAGCACCAGCGTGGGGGACGACGTGGTGCTGTCGCCCTTCAGTTCAGTGCGGAACAGTATCATCGAAAGGAATGTCCAGATCGGCATGTCTTCGCACCTGGAAGACACGGTCGTCGCCACAGGCTCCCGGCTCGGCAGCCACTTGATGGCCCATAGCGAGGAAACGGTCGTCCACTCCGATGGCGAAACCCACCTGGTCAACATGGGGGCGGTCATCGGTGAACACTCCTCGCTCGGCCACAACGTTGTGATCAGACCAGGAACCATGATTGGCAACCGGTGCCGAGTACAATCATTGAGAGACCTGCACACGAACTTGCCCGATGGCAGCCTGGTGATGTAGGGACATGTGCGGCATCGTCGGGTACATCGGCCATAGGCTCGCACAGCCAGTGTTGCTCAATTCACTCGGCAAGCTAGAGTACCGTGGCTACGATTCCTGCGGCATCGCAGTTGCCGAGCGTTCGCTCGAAGTGACCAAAGCCGTCGGCCGGGTCGTAGAGCTCTCACGCCTGGTGGCCAAGGGCAGTGCGACAGCGGGCATCGGCCACACCCGCTGGGCGACCCACGGGGCAGTGACAACAGCGAACGCCCACCCCCATATCGACTGCCGTGGCCGCATCGCCGTGGTCCACAACGGCATTATCGAGAACTACCTGGAGTTAAGGGCTGCGCTTGAACGTGACGGCCACCGCTTCGTTTCCGAGACCGACACCGAAGTCCTCCCGCATCTAATCGAGAAGTACTACCGGGAAGGGAGGCTGGAAGAAGCGGTTGGACTCGCCGTCAAATGCCTCGTAGGATCGTATGCCATCATCGTCATCGCCGCGGGGTCCAAAAGCCTGGTTGCGGCACGCCGCGACAGCCCGCTGGTGATCGGCCTCGGCGACCGGGAGAACTTTGTCGCTTCCGACGTTTCTGCGATGCTCGACTATACCGACCGCGTTGTCTACCTCGAAGACGGAGACATCTGCAGAGTGACCGCGGATGACGTCTTCATAGCCAACTCCGGGACCACGGTCAGCAGGAAGGTCCAGGTCGTGCCGTGGACTGCTGAGCAGGTGCAAAAGGGTGGCTACGAGCACTTCATGCTCAAGGAAATCCACGAACAGCCGAAGGCGGTCTCGGAAACCCTGGCAGGCCGCATCTCGGTGATCGAACCAGCCGTCACGCTGGACATCGAAGCGCCCGCCAACCCCCGCAACATCGTGCTCACCGCCTGCGGCAGCTCCTATCACGCCGCGCTGATCGGCGAGCTTCTGCTGACCCGCCTGGCGCGCGTGCGGGCCCGGGCGGTCATCGCATCGGAGTTCGAACAGGTTGAACCGACGCTCGATAGCGATTGGGTGATCGCGATCACCCAATCAGGAGAGACCGCTGATACTCTGAGAGCGACAAAAAAGGCCAGGGCAGCGGGGTGCGCCACGCTGGCGGTAGTCAACGTGCAGGGCAGCACAGCTACTCGCCTTTGCGACGACACGCTGTTTGTTCGGGCCGGCCCTGAGGTCAGCGTCGCGGCCACCAAGACTTTCATCGCCCAGGTGGTCGCCATGTATCTGCTGGCGTTGTCTCGGGGCACAATCGACCGGAAGGCCGAAACGGACCTGATCAACGAGTTGAAGTTGATTCCCGCTTACCTTTCCCGGCTCCTCGATCGGGAAAGTGATATCGCCCAACACGGAGCTTATCTGGCCCGATTCACGGATATCTTTTTTGTGGCTCGCGGAATCAACTATCCCGTTGCCCTGGAGGGGGCTCTCAAGACGAAGGAGATCTCATATGTCCACGCGGAAGCCCACCCTGCTGGTGAACTAAAGCATGGGCCGTTCGCCCTTTTGGGCCCGAATATGCCGGTGGTAGCACTGGCGCCTAAGGACGAGACTTACTCCCTGATGCAGTCCAGTATGAAAGAGATAAAAGCCCGGGGATCACCCGTCATCGCTGTGGTCGACGAAGGTGACTCCGATATGGAGCAGGTCGCCGACTACGTGATCAAGGTCCCCGCTGTACAGCCGTTGCTCTCACCAATCCTTAACACTGTTGTAGTGCAGCTAATCTCTTACTACATAGCCAAGACGCGTGGGTGCCCCATCGACCGCCCGGCCAACCTGGCCAAGAGCGTCACGGTGCTATGATGAATGAGGGACGAGCGGCATGAAAGCGAACACCGGATTCATCGTTGCATTCATTACCGTCGCCTCTGACGAAGAGGCTGCTGCAATCTCCAAGTCGCTGGTCGAGAGCAGGCTGGCGGCGTGCGTGAGCCGCGTCGACGACCTCCGTTCACTGTACTGGTGGCGCGGGGCAGTGGAATCGGCTCACGAGTCCCTGCTGATTGCCAAGACGCGGGCGGCATTACTTCCCAGGATTATCCAGGCCGTGAAGGCGTCGCACAGCTATACGGTGCCTGAGG
>JACPRR010000012.1 GCA_016189825.1 Chloroflexota bacterium | reverse complement strand
TTCCTGACCAGCAGGTCCCGGTCCATAGTCGATTGGATGAACTTGAGTTCGGCTTCGGTAGTGAATAGCTTCTTCAACTCGTCGTCGGTACCGTAGCCAAGGGCGCGGAACAGCGTGGTCACCGGTATCTTGCGCCGTCCATCGACCTTCACCGAAAGGACGTCCCTGTTCGAGGTCTCGAATTCTAGCCAGGCGCCACGGTCCGGGATAAGCTTTCCCATGCAAAGATTCCGTCCGGTGGCCGGGTCGTCCTCGACAGTGAGATACACACCCGGTGAGCGCAACAACTGGCTGATCACCACGCGCTCGGCGCCACTGGTGATGAACGTGCCCTTGGGCGTCATGATCGGGAAATCGCCGAAGAAAATCTCCTGCTCCTTTATCTCGCCTGTCTCCTTGATGAGCAGTTGAGCGCGCACGTACAGCGGGGCCGCATAGGTGAGGTTCCGCAAACGACATTCGGCTTCCGACCATTGAGGCTGACGGAACTCATAGGAAAGGAACCGGAGGTCAAGCCGGGTACCGGTGAAATCCTGGATCGGCGATATATCCTGAAAAAGCTCCTTCAGGCCCTCCTCCTGGAACCAACGGAAGGAGGTCAACTGGACCTGTACGAGATTCGGCACATCCAGGATCGCCCTCAGATTGCCATATGACTTGCGCTCCACCCCCGCCACACTTGCCTGCACGGAATTCAAGGAAGATACCATCCGCTGCCTTCGCTCCTTTATTGGGAAGTCACCCTATCGAGAAACCGGTTTCGAGGAATAGTCGTCCCCCTGCGTGGAAACCACCAGTGCGAGCTACGCAATACTGGAAGGAGTATTACATGGGGGGAAAACAGCACAAAGGTGTAGACGCATAAACTTGCAAAGTATTATGCTAGCACACCGTTTCATTGTTGTCAACACCAGATACGGCGGGGGGCGGGGACCCGGCGGAGCGGGCGTAGACATGTCGCAAGCCCACCTGCTATCATCCTACCACATAACCCGGCGAGGAGGTCGCGTGAATACCGCAAAGCTCTTGGAATTGGGCCAAAGCCCCTGGCTCGACAACATCGAACGCCATCACACACGCTCCGGGGAGCTTAACCGGATGGTAGAACAAGAGGGGCTGCGGGGATTGACCTCGAACCCTTCTATCTTCGACAAGTCGATCAGCAAGGGGCAAGGGTACGAACCCGACATACGCCGGCTCGCCGGTCAGGGGATGACGGCAATCGAGCTATACGAATCATTGACCACCACGGACATACGGGAGGCGGCGCAGGTGCTTCTCCCTGTTCATGAAACAAGTGCCGGCAGAGACGGCTACGTCAGCCTCGAGCCGCCTTCACAGTACGCATACGACATCGAAAAGACAATCGCCGAGGCGAGCCGCCTGTTCCGTCTCGTGAACGCGCCGAATCTCATGATGAAAGTCCCGGGAACCGCCGATGGCCTGGTCGCGCTGCGGCGGCTCGTCGGATCGGGCATCAACGTGAATGTCACGCTCCTCTTCTCGCCACACAACTACGCCCTGGCCGCACAGGCGTACATCGACGGCTTGTCAGACCTGATGGCACAAGGCGGGGACCTCACACGGATAGCCTCTGTAGCCAGCGTCTTCGTCAGCCGGGTTGATACCCTGGTGGACAAGCAACTGGAGCAGCGCGCCGCCGCAGAGACCAATCTGGTCAGAAGACATGAGACGGAGCGGCTGCGCGGCCGCGCTGCACTGGCCAACTGCGAGCTGATATACCATATTTACAGGCAGCGTTTCTCGGCGCCGGACTTCCAGGCGCTGGCAGCGAGCGGAGCGCGCCCCCAGAGGCTGCTCTGGGGAAGCACCAGCACCAAGAACCCGGCATACAGCGACCTCAAGTACGTGGAAGGGCTCGTCGCACAGGGCACGATTAACACGCTGCCCCTGGAGACCTGGAAGGCCCTGCTCGACCACGGCGCGATACGCTACTCCCTCGGCTATGACCAGGACGGAGCGCGCGCCACGCTGGACAGGATCGAGGATCTGGGAATTAACATGGACGAGGCACACGCTACACTGCAAAGGGAAGGCGTCGCCGCCTTTGACAGAGCGCTCGATTCGTTGCTCTGCAACCTTGAAGAGAAGAGGAAACAGGCCGTGGTGCGTTGACAGCTTACAACATGTTGTGTTAGTATGCGGTCGCTGCGCTACGCGTAGTGGGGGTTCTGGTCGGTGAGATGCCCATATTGTGGAAACGAACAATCCCGTGTCGTTGACTCCCGCGAGGTGGATGATGGGATTCGGAGGCGCCGCCGCTGCGTGGGGTGCAGTTCGCGCTTCACCACCTACGAGCGCCAGCAACGCCGCAACCTTTTTGTAGTAAAGAAGGATAGCAGGCGGGAAGAGTTCAACCGGGAGAAGATGGCTTCCGGCATTCGGAAAGCTTGTGAAAAACGTCCCATGCCAACAGGTACCATCGACAAGCTGGTCGACGATATCGAAAACGAGCTCTACAGGCGCGGCAAGGCGGAACTGCCGAGTTCGTTGATCGGCGACATGGTGTCGGAGCGGCTCAAGGAGCTGGATCTCGTCGCCTACATCAGGTTTGCCAGCGTATACCATGAATACACGGACCTGTCGGCGTTGAAACAATCGGTTGAC
>JACPRR010000040.1 GCA_016189825.1 Chloroflexota bacterium | reverse complement strand
TATCCTCCGCCTCGCTGGTCCCGGACCTTGCCCGGGCGATGAACCTGAGTCCAGGTCAGCGAGGCGCGCTGGTCCAGACCGTCAACGCCGGAAGCCCCGCGGAAAGGGCTGGCCTTCGTCCCAGCGCGACCCGGGTGACCATAAATGGACAGCCAGTTTCCGTCGGCGGGGATATCATCGTCGCCATGGACGGTCAGGCCGTGAGGAGCTCCAACGACCTGATAGCCATTCTCGCCTTGTCGGGTTCGGTGGGGCAGACGGTAACAATGACCGTGGTGCGCGACGGCAACGAGGTCCAGGTGCCGGTTACCCTCGGCGCCAGGCCGGGCAGGTAGCCGGGGCCCACGAGTCAGATCTTTTCCAACTCCTGCTCGGGGAAGGCCATGTTGTAACCCGTCTTGTCGGCCTTCATAATGACATAGCCTGCCGGGTCCTCTTTCACTTCGACGATCTCCCCTTCCCAGTTGGCGATCTTGTAGCCGCCGGGCCAGCCCGGCCTGTCCTTCACTTTGACCCTATCTCCTACTTTGAACAGCGCCATACCAGTTGCACCTCGATTTTCAGCTTCAATTCAGGACCTGGTTTCAGGATAGCAACAGAGTACCCAGTTGCTTTCGTTTCGTCAAGGCGCCTACGGTCGAATCCAGTCCACCACGCTAAGGGCGCTTTTCTGATAGAATAGTGTGCCGATAAGGGCGTTTGAAAGCCGAGGAAGCGAGGCCGGGTGGCAACATGCCGGAGTTTGACCAGAAGATACAATACGCAATTGAGAACACCAGGGTCGTGAGGTCCCCCAAGCAGGGCCTGGCGACCTTCGGTATCACGAATATCCGGTATTTCCTGGTAACAGAGCCCTGCTATTCCGGACTTGACTGTGCAGGTGACTCGGCTTCAGAAACGGTAGTGAGGGAAGGCCGGGTCATCGCCGAGCGGCCCAAGATCGTGACCCCTCATTACCTGACCAATATGTTCGAAGGTTTCGAGCACGGCAAGGAGTATGCGGACTTCATCATGCGCCGGTACGGGCCGAACGAACCCGGCCTGCTCTATCGCTACCGCAACGAGTCAGGCGGGGTGAATATCGTGTCCGGGGCCGTGGATACGGTTGTGGACCGATTGAACGGCGTCATTGATGCTGAACGGGAAGCACTGTCGGCGATCGTAAGGGGAGTGGATGAGATGTGGGACGTGTCGCTGATGAAGCTGGTGCACGACGTTGCCAGGAACTCTTTGCAGAAGAACGTGATGGACCTCTACCAGCACGGCATGCTTCGGCTTGACACCAGGGGCATTCCGCAGGACGCGAGGACAACCATCGAGGAACTGTTCAAGCGTGTAGGCCGTGGCCAGGCCGAGCCAGCAGAGCTGAAGGCCGAATTGGACGCCTGGGGATTGTTCGACGAGTACGAGGACCGGTTCCTGAAGCTCTTCCGCCAGCGGTAAGCGCCGCGGACCGCATGACTACCCGCTCTTGTGGTCGACTGCCGCGATCTTGTAGCGAACGGTCCCGCCCGGAGCCGCGACTTCAACGGTGTCTCCCAGGCGCCTGCCGACGAGGGCCTTGCCCATCGGCGACACTAACGAGATCTTTGCCTTGGATGCGTTCGCCTCGGTGGCATGCACCACGGTGAGGCAGAGATCGTCGTCGCAGCCTTCTTCCTTGAGGACGACATAATCTCCGGGGCCAATGCGGTCGCCAGCCACTCCATTGACCACGACGGCGGCCTTGAGAGTCGTTTCGACTTCCCTGATACGGCCTTCAAGGTATCCTTGCCGTTCCTTTGCAGCCTGTAAGGGGGCGTTCTCACGGAAGTCTTTGTCCGCCGCCGCTTTTTGGATTTCCTCGATGACCCGGGGCCGTTCTCCCTCCAGGCTCCTCAGTTCGCTTTCGAGCGCGGCGCGTCCTTCCGCCGTCATTGCGACGGGCTCTACCGCCGGCCGGGAAACACGCTTGTTCCTGGTCAGAGCTTTGAACGCGGCGGCCTTCTTGACCCGAAGGTGTACCGCAAGGTTGGTGCCGGTAAGCCCGCTCTTCCTGGCGTAGGCGAGGAATGACCGCACCGGCTCGAGGACGGAGGCAGGGTCGTTAGTGGTGGCGGAGATCTGCTCTCCATAGCGGGCAACGTCGAGCGGCTTGATTTCATCCAAGCGGCGGGAGAAACCAATCCAGCGGGCGAACCGGTATGCCTCCTGGTGGGCTTTGTCTCGCTCTGAGGGAGCGAGCTGAGCGAGGAATTTCGCTGCCGCCTCGCCGATCGTCGAAGTCTGTTCCATAGGCCTGAGCTTTAAGCTTACGGCAAATCGCTCCCTCAGTCAAACTCTATCCCCCTCCCTCTCGCAACCAGTCGTCCGATGGCTACAGGGTGACGATATCCATGTTCTATCCAAGCACGGCGCATGGTCTTGTCCGAGCGTCCCGCGAAACGGGAACAAAACTTGAGCGAATTGTCATACCGGCCCTTCGGCGCCACGGTCCCTGAGCCTGTCGAAGGGCGTGGCGCTCAGGATAAACTGCAGCCGGTATCCAGAGACCCGGTGTCCCAGGCTTTCTGGATTCCGGCTCAGGGGCCGGAATGACGTTGCGCGGGAGCCTCTGGTCCGTGCTG
>JACPRR010000045.1 GCA_016189825.1 Chloroflexota bacterium | reverse complement strand
GTTTACTCCACCCCGACCTGACCGTGGTGCCATAAAGTCAAGGGGTTCTTGACAAGCAACAATATCCCGTTTGCCGACAAGGATGTGGCTAAGGACGAGGCTGCCCGCAACGAAATGTCCACAAAGACAAGCGGCAAGATGGTCGTGCCAGTCGTGGACATCGACGGAGAAATCTCCATCGGCTACAACGAGTCCTGGATCAAGTCGAAGCTCGGCTTGAAGTAGCGCCGGCCCAACACCGCATGGGGTGGCAGATTCCTTACAACCGCTTCTAAGCAGGAGCCCTGGGCGGACCTGCGGTTCCCGGTGTTGTCGACCAACGCTCATTCGAATCAAGGAGGAAAAGGTCTGATGGCCATATTCTTCTCAGGCGAGGAGATACTGAAGGTGGCGGTTGCGATCGAGGAAAACGGCATCGTATTCTACGAGCAGTTGATGCTTGGCACGAGGCGCGCGGAGTTGAAGACGACCTTCGAGTACCTTGCCGGACAGGAGAAGGTACACAAGCGCGTCTTTTCTGAGATGATGCAGAAAGCCGGCAAGAGCTACACCGTAGAGAGCTACCCGGGAGAAGAAGCTGCATACCTCAAGTCGCTAGCCGACTCCGTCCTGTTCTCCCCCGACAAACTAAAGGAGCTGGCCAGAAAGTCCACCGACCAGGAGGCGCTCGATTATTCCCTGGGTTTCGAGAAGGATGCCGTCCTGTTTTACCAGGGCATGGTGGGCATAGTGCGAGAACAGGACCGGAAGACCGTCGATTGGGTGATCGGGCAGGAGAAAAACCACATCACGCGCATTCTCGAGCTCAAGGCTTTGCTCGCCAGCCCTGGCATCCAGGAATACGGCCACTAATCAAGAGGTCGACTTGCAATCCGACGGACCACTTCGCGTCCTGGGCATCGCCGGCAGCCCGCGGTACGGCGGGAACACGGAACTCCTGCTCCGGGAGGCGCTAAAGGGGGCGGCAGACAGGGGCGCTGAGGTCGATACGCTGTTCCTCTGCGACCTGGACATCGCGCCCTGCCGGCACTGCGACGGTTGTCTGAAAACGGGAAAATGCGTCGTGGACGACGACATGCAGATGGTCCACCGCAGGCTGCGCGATCTCGACCGCCTCATCCTGGCGTCCCCGGTCTTCTTCATGGGCGTGACCGCCCAGACTAAGGCGATGATCGACCGCTGCCAGGCCCTGTGGGCCATGAAATACCGGCTCAAGCTCCCGGTCCCCTCCACGCCGGGAAGGAAGCGCAGGGGCCTTTTCCTGTCCGTCGGCGGGCTTCCCTACGAGAAAGAAAGGCTTTTCGCCCCTTCTCGCGCTACTGTGAGGGCCTTTTTCGCCACACTGGACATCAAGTATTCCGGCGAGTTGTTCTTCGCTAACATCGATAAGAAGGCAGCCATCACAGAGCATCCCACCGCGCTGAGCGACGCGTTCGCGGCTGGCCAGGAATTGACCAGCGAGGGGACGTAGGCAGGCCGCCGTCCGCCCCGGTTCCAGCGGGTGGGCGTGCCTGATGGCCCGCCGTTTGCGGCAACTACCGGCTAATTGGTAAAGTATCTTACCTGAATATCTTCGGAGGCGAAAAACCGCCAGATGAAAGAGATACGGATTCACGCTCGTGCCGGGCAGGGAGCCATAACCACCGCGATGCTGCTGGCTTCAGCCGCGTTTGAAGAAAACGTCTACGGCCTGGCTTTCCCCCATTTCGGCGCGGAGCGGATGGGCGCCCCACTGAACGCCTATGTCAGGCTGGATGCGTCGCCGATCAACGTGCGCACCCAGGTCCGCGAGCCAGACTATGTCCTCGTCCAGGACTCCACTCTTCTCCGTGGTGTAGATGTCACCGTCGGCCTGAAACCTGGCGGGCTCGTCATCGTCAACGATGAGCGCAAGCCGGAGGAGCTTGGGCTGCGCAAGGGAGTGCGGGTAATCACCGTACCGGCCTCGCGGCTCGCCACTGAGTTCCTGGGGCGCGCTGACCGGGCGAGCACAGCCATGCTCGGCGCCCTTTCCGGGGCCACCGGCGTCATCAAGCTCGAATCGCTCAAGAAGGCAGTAATGAACCGCTTCCCGGGGCCGGTCGGCGAGAAGAACGTGCAAGTGCTCGACAGGGCCTTTGAGCTGGCCAGCAAAGCGTCCGCATGCCTCATGGCCTGACCGCCGGAAGAATACAACTAGGAGCCTAGTGCCATATGAAAATGACTTTGGGGGCTGTCGCCAGACCGGGCACCAGCAAGGCGAACAAGACGGGAAGCTGGCGCACCAGCCGCCGTCCGCTGTTCCTCCACGTGAACTGCAACGCATGCCATAGCTGTGCCCTTTCTTGCCCGGAAGGCTGCATCTCCGGGACTGGCAAGAACATGTACTGCCCGGACTACGACTATTGCAAGGGCTGCGGCATCTGCTCCACAGTCTGCGCCCAGCACGACATCGAGATGGTGGCCGAGGAACTGGGCGTCCCCTGCGTACCGGGCGTGGCCCCGCTCAAGGCGCCATACAACAATCGCGAGATCAAGAGCCTCTCGTCGTCGTAGGAGCGACGATCTCCATGTCGCCTAAGGAGTCGCCATGACAAAGAAGTTCCTCGAAGGGTCGCGGGCCGTCGCGGAAGCGGTGGCGCGCTGCAAGCCGCAAGTGGTGTCGGCCTATCCGATCACCCCGCAGACCCATATCGTCGCCGAACTGGCCCAGATGGTCTCTGACGGCGAGCTCAAGGCTGAATACGTGAACGTCGAGAGCGAGCATTCGGCGGCCTCCGTCATACTGGGAGCATCGGCCACCGGAGTCCGCGTCTATACGGCGACCACATCCCAGGGCATGATGCTGATGAACGAGGTCATCTATAACATCGCCGGCATGCGCATGCCCTGCGTTATGACCCTGGTCAACCGGTCAGTATCTGCGCCTCTCAACATCTGGACCGACCATCAAGACTCGATCTCGGTGCGCGACGCCGGCTGGCTCCAGCTCTACGCTGAGAACAACCAGGACGCCGCCGACTACATGTTCCAGGCCTACCGGCTGGCCGAAGACCATCGCGTCATGTTGCCGGTCATGGTCTGCATGGATGGGTTCGTCCTGTCTCACGCCTACGAGACTATCGACGTGCCCGAGCAGGAGGAAGTCGACCGCTTCTTGCCGCCATACGATCCGATATACAAGCTCGACCCGGAGGACCCTCTCACCTTCGGCGCATATGCCGAGCCGGACAAATACACTGAGACCCGCTACATGATTCACGAGACAATGTGCAGGGCGCTGAGCATCATCCCGGAGGTAAGCGCGGAGTTCAAGAGAGTGTTCGGCAGGCCCAGCGGCGGGCTGGTTGAGGGCTACAAGCTGGAGGATGCCAACACAGCCATCGTGGCCCTCGGCTCGGTGAACGGGATTATCCGCGAGACCGTCGATCAACTGCGTGCCCGCGGCCGCAAAGTGGGCGCTCTCAAGGTCATTACGTTCCGGCCGTTTCCGACAGAGGCCGTTGTCCAAGCCCTGGGCTACATGCGCGACATCGTGGTCCTCGACCGGGCGGTCTCGCTCGGCAGCGGCGGCCCCCTCGCCACCGAGATAGCGGCCGCATTCAATGGCAGGCGCGGCGCACCGAAGGTGCATTCCACCATCGGGGGACTCGGCGGACGCGATATCACCGAGGCGACGGTCAAGAGCGCGATCGACAGGTCGCTCAACGGCACCGGCGAATCCCGATTCCTTGACTTGAACCCGGACCTGGAGTTGGAAGGAATCAGCTAGTGCCTGCTGGTATTATTTCGCGTAGTGTTTGCGGGGCAAACGGTTTCTCCCTCTCCCTTGATCCCTCTCCCTGTGAAGGCGAGGGTAGGGAG
>JACPRR010000004.1 GCA_016189825.1 Chloroflexota bacterium | reverse complement strand
GTTCATACATCGTGGCGTCTATGGCAATAGACATGACAGATTCCGAGCTAGCCTGCCCTGAGCCTGCCGAAGGGAGGAATCTTTCCTACGTAACGGCTATCTGCGCAATTTGGTATTAGCGTCGAACTTGGGGGCAGCTTCTCCACCTGGCTTTTCGGTCACCGGCGTTCAGAGCCTGAACACCTTGAGGGCATTCTCCCTGAGGAATTTGGCCCGTACGTGCTCCTTCAGCGGCAAGTCCTTCACTTCTCTCATGCAGCGATCGAAGGGCAGCATAGGGTAATCGGTCGCAAACATCACCTTGTCCGCCCCCCGGGTGTTCATGTAGTGGATGATCTCAGGTGGGTAGTACCTGGGGGCAAAAGCGGAGGTCATGTAGTAGAGATTTGGCCACTTGAGCATGAGTTTCACGCAGGTGAACTGCCACGGTTCGCCACAGTGGGTCATCACCACCTTCAGATCCGGGAAGAACCAGCACACCTCATCGAGGTGAATGGGGTTCTGAGGCTCCCCGGGCACCCGAGGCGCAGGCAGCCCGACATTGGCGGTAACGGGAATACCAAGTTCGACGCACTTGGCATAGAGCGGATAGTAGGTTCTATCGTTGTAGGGCTTGAGGGTGGTGAAAGCGCTCACCCGCACCGCCTTGATGAACGGGTTTTCCTTCACCAAACGCTCCATCTTCTTGACCGCGGGCAAGCCCTCGAGAGGGTTCACAGGAACAGCGCCGGCGAACTTGCCGGGGTATTTCTCGATGGCCCTAAGAGCGGGCTCAGGGTCGCCGGAACGGATGTTCAGGATTCCTTTTTCTATCCCCGCCTCGTCCATCATGGCGACGATCTCCTCAGGGGTTGCCCCCTGTCCGGTCCGCTCGGTCACGCCCGGGAACAGGTAGTCGAAGGGGCTGTTCCTCTCGTCCTTGCTCCTTTCGTCCTTCAAGTTTGACCTTGTCGTGATCTGAGTGAGCCAGCCTTTCGGAGGGTTCAAGTTCATCCACGCATCGATCGCTCTTACTTCTTCAGGCACGGTCTTCTCCCTGTTGCCGCCTCATCCTCAATCACAAACGGCCCATAATACGCTGTGGTTCGCGCCCGGTCAACTGCATCCCCCAATCCTGCATCGCCTAATCCCAGATTGCTTGTTTCGAGATTGATGTTGACAGGCATGGGCAGTGGTTGTATCGTTTCCCACCGTAGGCTTCCCCGATAAGAAGGAGTGAACACAAGGGTATGGAAGACGGCGAGGCAGAGTCGGCGCTAGGCCCATACCGGGTGCTTGATATGGCGGATGAGAGCGGAATCTTATGTACGAAGATATTCGCCGCTCTGGGCGCCGATGTCATCAAAGTTGAACCACCCGGCGGCGATCCCGCCCGCCGCCTCGGGCCATTCTACCGGGACGATGCCAACCCGGAAAAGAGCCTCCACTGGTTTACCTACAACCTCAACAAGCGGAGTGTGACCCTGAATATCGAAAACGAGGCTGGCCAGGCCCTATTCAAGCGACTGGTGAAAACTGCGGACTTCCTTGTTGAATGTTTCCGCCCTGGTTATTTGGACCGTCTCGGGCTGGGCTACTCCGAACTGTGCAAGGTGAATAACCGGCTTATCCATGTCTCGGTCTCGCCCTTTGGGAGCGGGGGCCCTTACGGGAAGTTCAAGGGGTCGCCTCTCGTCTGCGCAGCCATGAGCGGACACATGTTTTTGGTCGGGGACCCGGACCGTCCACCGGTGGAATTGGCCACCCCGGCCGCGTACATACAGAACGGGGTGGCCACAGCCGCTGCGGCCATGGTGGCCTTCTGGTATCGCGTGCGGACCGGAAAGGGGCAACATGTCGATGCCTCGGTACAAGAGAGTTTCGCGGCGCAAATCCATCCCGTAGCCATGATGTGGAAGTGCCGGGGAATAATAGCGCAGCGAGGCGTCACTGGCGCACGGCTGGCAGGCAGGCCAGACAATCGTGGCATTTTCAAGTGCAGGGACGGCTATGTGAATTGCCACACGACGTACGCGGGCGGGCGGGCGGCGCTACGTGAATGGCTGGCCGCCGAAGGCATGGCTGGAGACCTCTTCAATCCCAGGTGGAGTGGCTTCTTCAAGGGCGAACCCGTCTCCGAGGAGCAGAAGGCGTGCATCGATGCCCTGTTCCAGGCGTTCGCGATCGATAAGACAACGAAACAACTGATGCACATGGCGCAGGAAAAAGGCATACAGGTCGCCAGGGAGAACACTGTGCTGGATGTGATCAACGACCCGCAACTGCGCGAACGCGAGTACTTCGTGAGAGTGGAACATCCAGAGCTCGGCGATAGTATCCTTTGCCAGGGCGCTCCTTACAAGTGTGACGAGCTGCCCTGGGAATACCGACGCCGTGCCCCTTTCATCGGTGAGCACAACAAGGAGATTTACCAGGGGGAGTTGGGCCTGAGCCCGCAGGAAATGGCTATTCTCCTGAGCGAGGGCGCCATATGAGCGAACCGATCGTGGAATCTGCACTGGACGGCATCCGGATCGCCGACTTTGGCGCCGGAGGGATAGACCCAATCGCCACGAGCTTCCTCGCTGATTTCGGTGCGGAAGTCATCAAGGTGGAAAGCTACACCAAGATGGACTTCATACGCGGCACCGAGCTTTTCGCAGGGGAGAAACGGGAGCCGGACAATAACCTTGTGTTCGGCAGGTACAACCAGAACAAGTTCAGCGTTTTGATGAATCTCAAACACCCGAAAGGTGTCGCCCTCGCGAAGCGCCTGGTTGCTCAATCCGACGTGGTGACCGAGAACTTTACAGTCGGCGTCATACAAAGACTGGGACTTGGCTATGAGGAGTTGGTCAAGGTCAAACCAGATATCATCATGCTCAGCTCTTCGTTCGCAGGCCAGGACGGCCCCTACCGCGACTTCAGGGGGCAGGGTGATGTCATCGCTGCCATGCAAGGTATCGATGACATCACTGGCTGGCCTGACCGGGGTCCGGTGTCACCTGCCGGGGCTTTTTGCGACCACTATATCCCCTGGATGTGGGCAACGATCATTATCGTCGCTCTCGAATGCCGCCGCCGCACCGGCAAAGGCATGTTCATCGATGGTTCGACTTTCCAGGGCTGCCTTGACGTTCTAGATACTGCGTTCGCAGACTACAGCGTAAACGGGCGGGTGCTGACCCGCCGGGGGAACTGCCACCCCAATGCCGCCCCCCATGGCGTCTACCGATGTGCTGGCGAGGAGAGGTGGCTGGCAATTACGGTGTTCAACGACAGCGAATGGCGCAATCTATGCAGACTTGCCGGCGACCCGAGGTGGACGGCAGACGCCAGGTTCTCCACAGTTACGGGAAGGCTGGAAAACTCATCGGAGTTAGACAGGCTGATGGATGACTGGACCAGCACCCAAGTGGCGGAAGAGCTGATGGTCAAACTCCAAGAAGCGGGCATAGCGGCCGGCGTGGTCAAGAACGCGAAAGACGTATACGAAGATCCCCAGTTGGCGTACAGGGAGCACTTCTGGGAATCCGCGGAGGAAGGCATGAAGCCCATTACCATCGAAGCGCCTTCAGCGCGCTTGAGCCTCACGCCGGCGCGCTTCCGGAGACGCTTTCCGTTCATGGGCGAGCACAGTGACTATGTTTACCATGACCTGCTGAAACTATCCGCAGAAGAGTATGCGAGCCTGGTCGACGAGGGGGTCATCAACTAGGAAACTGCCTCGGCGCGGCGAGGCCCGCTCCGGGACCGCCCAGCGGGCAGCTACTTCTGAAAGTCCGCGTCCCGCTTCTTCAGCGCCCCTTTCACACCTTCTTCCTTCGCTGTCTTGCCAAAAGCTTCATATCCGCCTGCCATGTGGCTCAAGATGTGTATGGGCAATCCGGAAGC